>DTYS01000086.1 GCA_012961755.1 Candidatus Latescibacterota bacterium | reverse complement strand
TCGTCCTATCTGGGAAGCAGGAGGAGGATAGAGACCGAGGATGTACAGGAGGTCACAGGAGCCTGGGCCGTCCGCACTTTCCAGCTTATGGATGCCTTAGGAGGAAAGGACTTGGCGGGGGCGACCTCCTCGCTCCGTTCCGTCCTGGAGTCCGGCCAGCCGGTCAATTTCGTCTTAGCGATCCTTAGGAAGCACTGGGAGACCTTGGCGAGGTTGAAGGTTAAGGTCAAGGAGGGAGGTTCCAAGTCTAAGCTTGCATCCGACTTAGGGATCCACCCTTACTTCCTCGAGAGGTACATAAACCAGGCTGAAGTTCGCTCCGACGACGAGATAGCACATGGGATGGAAGCTATCGTAGAGGCGGAGCACAGGACACGCTCGGGGGGTGACCCGGAGGCCGTCCTGAACGTGCTCGTCTGGAAGCTCTGTAGGAGTGGGCAGTGGAGAGGTTCGTAGACCTCCATATACATACGAGCTGTTCGGACGGGACCTTCCCCCCGGAGGAAGTGGTCCGGATGGCGGTCGAGGCCGGGCTCGAGGTTATAGCCATCACGGATCACGACACCGTAGACGGGGTAAAAAGGGCTCTGGACGAGGGGAAGGGTGCAGGGATAGAGGTCATACCCGGTGTGGAACTCAGCACCAGGGCTGGTCCCTCCGACATCCACATACTCGGGTACTATGTGGAGGTAGATTCACCCCCGTTCAAGGAACTGATGGAGAAGTTGAGGAAAGAGAGGTTCAAAAGGGCCAAAAAGATAGTGGAGAAGCTGAACGGGCTGGGGGTCGGTCTGAGCTTCGAAACTGTGCTGGAGGTCGCAGGCGAGGCCACGATAGGAAGGCCCCACATAGCGGATGCCCTCGTAAGGGAGGCTTGGGTGGAGTCCTACGATGAGGCCTTCAGAAGGTACATAGGATACGACGGTCCGGCGTACCTTCCCAAGTACGAGATAAGTCCGGAGGAGGGGATAAAAGTTATAAAGCAGGCCGGAGGCATCCCCGTCTTCGGCCATCCGGGGACCGCCCGCAGGGACGAGCTGATACCCAGGATGGTGAGGGCAGGACTTATGGGCATAGAGATCTTCCATCCCCTCCATCCTCCTGAGGCCTGTAGGTACTATAAGGACCTCGCCGAGAAGTACGGCCTCATATGCACCGGAGGTTCGGACTTCCACGGCTCGGACAGAAGGATGGCCCCCTTAGGGTCCCAACGTGTCCCCTACGAGATCCTCCTGGACTTGGAGATTACATACAGAAGGACCAAGAAAGGGGGGTGATGGCTATGCCGGAAGTACCGGAAGAAAAGCGCAAGGCCCTGGATCTGGCTATGACCCAGATAAATAGGCAGTTCGGGAAGGGGTCCATAATGAGGCTGGGGGAGGAGGGGGCACAGGTAGCCGTAGAAGCGATCCCCACCGGCTCCCTGGCCTTGGACGTGGCCTTGGGGATAGGAGGGGTTCCGAGGGGTAGGATAGTTGAGATATTCGGTGCCGAGGCCTCGGGCAAGACCACGCTCGCCCTTCACATAGTGGCGGAGGCCCAGAAGGGGGGAGGGCTTGCCGCGTACATAGATGCGGAGCACGCCCTCGACCCAGCTTGGGCCAAACACATAGGTGTGGACGTGGACGACCTTCTGATCTCCCAGCCGAGCTGCGGGGAGGAGGCCCTGGAGATAGCGGACACCTTGGTGAGGAGCAACGCTCTGGATGTTATAGTTATAGACTCCGTAGCGGCCTTGGTGCCCAGGGCGGAGCTCGAGGGGGAGATGGGGGACGCCCAGATAGGTCTCCAGGCCAGACTCATGTCTCAGGCCCTAAGGAAGCTTACGGGGAGCGTCAACAGGTCCCGCACCTGCCTCATATTCACCAACCAGCTGAGGATGAAGATAGGGGTCATGTTCGGTAACCCCGAGACCACGACCGGGGGACAGGCCCTCAAGTTTTACTCCTCCGTGAGGATAGACATAAGAAGGGTGGGCTCGATAAGGGAGGGGCAGGAGGAGATAGGGAACAGGATAAGGGCCAAGGTCGTCAAGAACAAGCTCGCACCCCCCTTCCGCACTGTCGAGTTCGACCTCATGTTCGGGAGGGGACAGTACGGCATATCAAAGGAGGGGGACTTGGTGGACCTCGGGGTGGAGCATGGGATAATAAATAAAAGCGGGACGTGGTTCTCGTACGGGGACACGAGGCTAGGACAGGGAAGGGAGAACGCCAAGGCCTACCTCAGGGAGCATCCCGACCTGGCCCGGCAGATAGAGGAAAGGATAAGGGACGCCCTCGGGGTCGGGTCTCGCCCCTCCGAGACGGCGGAAGAGGTATGAAGGTCCTGAACTTGGAGTGGAGGGGGGACGAGGTAAGGGTAATCTCGGACGGCGGAGCCTTGGAAATTCTGGCCGAGACCGCCTTAGCAAAGGGACTCAGGGAAGGGACGGAGCTAAGGGACCTCGAAGGGCTCCTGCACGAGGACCAGGTCCGTAGGGCCAAGAAGTTGGCCTTTAAATACTTGTCCAGAGCAAGGACTACGAGGCAGGTCAGGGAGAGGTTGCTCGAGGAGGGATTCGGGGAAGATGTCGTCGGGGAGGTCGTAGGAAGGCTGGAGGAACTCGGCCTCCTGAACGACAGGGAGTTCGCAAGGGCGTGGGTGGAGGAGAGGTTAAGGCTCAGGCCCAGGTGGAGGAGGGCCCTCAAGGAGGAGCTTCTGAGGAAGGGGGTATCAGAAGATGTGGCCGAGGAGGCTTTGAACGAGGAGCTTTCGATGGTAGATGAGGCCCGCCTGGCCGAAGGACTGCTGAGGAGGGCGGAAGGGAGGTACAGGAACCTGGAGCCGGATAAAGCACTGAGGAGGATGCGGGACTTCCTCCTCAGGAGGGGCTTCACATGGGAGGTGGTGAGGGAGGTAACCAGCGAGCTGAGGAAGGAGTGGTTCGAAGATGAGGTCGGCCGAGATAAGGGAGAGGTTCCTGAGGTTCTTTGAGGAGAGGGGACATCTGAGGGTGCCCAGTTCCCCTGTCGTCCCCTACGACGACCCCACCCTGCTGTTCACCAACGCTGGCATGAACCAGTTCAAGAACATATTCCTGGGGCTCGAAAGGAGGTCGTATAAGAGGGCCACATCCGCCCAGAAGTGCATAAGGGTATCGGGGAAGCACAACGACCTGGAGCAGGTGGGGAGGGACACCACCCATCACACCTTCTTCGAGATGCTCGGAAACTGGTCGTTCGGGGACTACTACAAGAAGGAGGCT
>DTYS01000085.1 GCA_012961755.1 Candidatus Latescibacterota bacterium | reverse complement strand
GGGGTCCTCCTTGGCGACCTCGGTATACCCGATCTGTCGGAGCCTCTCGACGATAAGACCTCCGCCGGCCTGATCCGAGGTCAGAAACCTCCTCCGGTTGCCCACCACTTCCGGCTGTACGTGCTCGAACGACCTTCTGACCTTCAACACGCCGTCCACGTGCGCCCCTCCTTTGTGGGCGAAGGCGCTCTCCCCAACATAAGGCATCCTGTGGTCGTGGGGGAGGTTGGCCACCTCGCTTATGAACCTCGAAAGCTCCGTGAGCTTCTTTAAAGATCCCTCCGGCACACACCGCATCCCCATCTTCAACTGCAGGTTCGGGATGACCACGCAGAGGTTGGCGTTCCCGCATCTCTCCCCGTAGCCGTTGACCGTCCCCTGAACCTGCACCGCCCCGAGTTCTACGGCCAAGAGGGTGTTTGCAACGGCGAGCCCTCCGTCGTTGTGGGTGTGGACCCCGAAGGGGACCGAAAGCACTTCCTTGGCGGCCTCTATGGCCTCCCTGAGTCCTCCGGGGAGTGTCCCGCCGTTCGTGTCGGCGAGCACGATTATGTCTGCTCCCCCATCCTGGGCGGCCTTAAGGGTCCCAAGAGCATATTCCGGGTTCTCCTTGAACCCGTCGAAGAAATGTTCGGCGTCGTATACCACCTCCCTTCCGTGGCGCTTAAGATACGCTACGGAATCCTCTATCATCCTTAGGTTCTCCTCCAAGCTCGTGCGAAGGACCTTACTTACATGTAGGTCCCAGCTCTTCCCGAATATCGTCACCACCTCGGTCTCGGCCTTAAGGAGGGTGTTCAATATGGGATCGTCCCCGGGCCTGTTCCTTGCCCTCCTCGTGCTCCCGAAGGCAGCTATCCTGGCGTGTTTAAGTTCGAGCTCCCGCACTTTAACGAAGTATTCCAAGTCCTTTGGGTTCGTAGGATTAGGCCATCCCCCCTCTATGTAGTCCACCCCGAATTCGTCCAGCTTCCGAGTTATCACGAGCTTATCCTCTAAAGAAAAGTTGACCCCTTCGGCCTGGGCCCCGTCCCTGAGCGTGGTGTCGTAGATGGAGATCTCCCTCATGAACCCCTCCCCTTCAAAGGGGAACATATCTTCTCCGCGGTCCTTTCTCCTCCTTTAGCCTTCCGTAAAGGGCCGCCATCGAGGCATAGGAGACCGGCACTGTGACCAGAAGGCCCAAGAGGAAAGCTGCGGCACCTAAGATGTTCAACCCGAGGAGCGTCAGACCTAGGAGGAATATCTTCCCCCTGTGCCCCTTAGTTAGCCTTGCACTTTCCCTCATGGCGTCCCTTCCGGGGAGCCTCTGGTCCATGAGGGCGTAGAAGACGACGGAGTACTTTAACCAAAACAGGACCCCCGGTACCACGGCCAAGAGCACCCCCACGAGGATTATGAGCGACGTCAGGACGTACGCCAGAAGGGCATCCCCGAACCTCCTGAAGCCCTGGAATAGATCCCTCACCCTCGGTCCCCTTCCCCTCACCCCCTTGAGCACCACCCAGGCCTGGCCCGCTTCCAAGGGACCTGCGAGGGCCAGGGCCACGATGGTCAGGAAGGTCTGCCTTTCCTCGGTGCTTCCGGCCCCCGGAAGGGCGATGAGGACCTGTACGATGGTCGCTACCAGGAACGCCCCTATCAACGCCCCAGGATACCTCCTGAAGGCCCTCCACCCCTCCCCTATACAGGACCTTATCATCTCACCCCTCCTCCACCGCCCGCACCACCATGTCCCCCACCTCGCTCGTGGAGTAGCCCATCCTTCCAGCGGCCAAGCTCTTCAACCTTCCCGCCACGCTCGCTACAGCCCTTTCCAATACCCGCGAGCCTTCCTCCTCCCCTAAGAAGT
>DTYS01000084.1 GCA_012961755.1 Candidatus Latescibacterota bacterium | reverse complement strand
TGCCGGGGATGGGTGGAAGCTCCCTGCAGTCCCCCCTGTGTATGGCCAACAGGTCCCCGTTACCGGCCTCCCAGAACACCGCCTCACCCCACACGGGCGAGTTCAGCTCCTCCTCCATCCCCTCGTACACGTCGAACCTGCACTTCTCCGCCCTCTCCCAGGTCGCTCCCTTGTCATACGAACGATACAGGTAGTTCACCTTCCCCTCCGTCCCGACCCCGAGCACTAAGCTTCCGTCCCTCAGCTCCAGCACGTTCCTGCTGGAACATGTGTTCCAGCCCGACCTCCATCCCGGAAGGTCCTCCCCTGGAAAGCGGATCGTGGTCCACGTGCGGCCGCCGTCCGTGGAGCGGTGTAGGTAGGTTTGAACGTATCCAGCATCGTTCCTTATGTCCTGTATGAGGTGGTGCACGGTCATGAGAACCGTCCCGTCCGAAAGCACGGTTAGGTAAGGTTCCCTTCCCGGAAGGTCCAGCACCTCATGCCCGGACCAGGTCAGCCCGCCGTCGAGGGAGCGGAACAGGAGGATGTCCGTCCTCACGAGCGGGACCTTGTGTCCCCTTATGTTCCTCGTCCCTCCCACTTCGGTCGTTCGGAAGGCCGTAAGAAGTAGCTTCCCGTCCGGAAGCAGCGCCACGCACGGCTTGTAGTCCCCTGACGAGCCCACCGGAACCCTCTGGGCAGGGAGCGAGTCCACCTTCAGCCTCTTAGGGTTCACTACCTCTACGGTATCTTTCCATTCGGCCATCCTTGCCTCCTTCCCGGCCTTCACGCACATCTCCAACCTGACCGAGCCCATACTCAAGTGCCGAACATGCCCAGGAAGGTATCCCTCGCCCTCCTGACCTCCTCCTCAGAAAGCGGTCCCTTCTCCGCATACCCCACGTCCTCCCTCAGGTGCTCCTCTCTTATGGTCCCCACCAGGGCCACGTCCACACCCGGGTGCGAGAGCACGAACCTGAGGGCGAACTCGGTCAGCGGCATGTCCCCGGCGATCTCCTCGAGCGGCATCTCCCTGGCCCTCTCCCACGGCCTGCCCAGGAAGTCCCCCTCAGGCCTCCCCTCAAACCTCCACACAACGTTCGAAAGCGGCCTCTTGACTATGGTCCCCATCCCCTCCTCCTTGAGCACGGGGATCAGTTCCTCCGCGGCCTCCTGAGATATGATGTTATAGGTGAACTGCCAGGTGTCGACATGCCACCTGCGGGCTATCTCGGCGGCGTCTAACTTTCCTGTAGGCTTACCTGCGAAGGCTGCGGCCTTGGGCCCGTCCGCCGAGATCCCCACGAAGCGGACGAGGCCCTTCTCCTTGACCTCGAACAGGACCTCAAACGCCTCCTCTAAAAGTTCGGGTGGAGGGAGGCCATGGAACTGGAGTATATCTATAAGTTCAACCTTCAGTCTCCTCCTGCTCTCCTCAAGCCCCTCAAGGATCGCCTTGCGACTGTAATCTATACAGTACTCCCCCTCGGTAAGATCCCCGTAACACCCGCACTTCGTGGCTATCGTGAACTCGTCCTTCCTGCGGGACAGGAACCTCCCTATCCTCTCCTCGCTCCTCCCGTAGGATGGTGCGGTGTCTATGAAGTTTATCCCGAGGTCCAGGGCCAAGTTGAGGACTTTTTCAACATGTGCGTCGGGTATGTCCGACCGTCCGTGCTGTGCAGCCCCTAAGCCGATCCTGGAGACTTTAAGTCCCGTCCTTCCCAAGGTTGGGCGTTCCATCATTCCCCCTCCAACTCGGGGTACAGCGGCAGCTCCACGGGCTGCCCTCCCGATTCGGCGGAGCGGTATGCAGCCTCCATCATCTCCACGCACCTGACGAAGTCGCTCGTCTCCAAGCGGTAGGCGTGGTCGAGGTACGGAACCATCTTGAACCCTCCGTGTTCACACTCCCCCCAGGGCCCCTGCGACTCCCTGAACTTATGTATCGGATATGAAAATCCCCCCGTTATCGTCGCCAGCACCCCCGACTCGAACTGGAAGGTCGCGTGCACTATGTCGGGGAACTTGTACCTCGGGTCGTGCTGTGGCCCGTACACGGCCCACACCTCAGCTCCTCCACCTTCCACTTGAGCCACCTCCAGACGTACTCCCCC
>DTYS01000083.1 GCA_012961755.1 Candidatus Latescibacterota bacterium | reverse complement strand
GTTTTAGAGGAGAGGGTGAAGTTCCCCAAGGAGATAGTGAAAGAGTTCGTGGAGGAGGTGAAGAAGGAGGCCGAGGAAGAGGTGCAGGGGAAGTTCGTAGAACCTTCCCTGCCGCACCTGGGCCTTCAGGTCGCACAGTTCTTCTACGACTGCGGAAGGGGGGAGAGGAGGAGGGGGAACAGGGAGGATTTCGTAACCCTAATAAAGCTCGGCGATGTGCTCCACCCCGAAGATGGGGTCGGCCAATGTCTCCTCATGAGCGAATTCCCCCCAGAGGTCGAGCCTCTTGAGGCCGCTATGCTCTTGGCGGAATATGCGCACAGACCGGCCTCCGTCTACTACACCGATGTGAGGCAGAAGGACTACCTCGTGGAGATGGACGAGGTCCTCGGGGGGGAGGGTTCGCTCCGGCCCTGCGCCGCCATCTGCTTCGCCCATCCACTTCGCTTCGACAGGGACGTGGCGGCGAGGTATGTAAGGGAGGTCAGGGAGACTGGAAGGGCTTGGCTTACCCCCATGCCCGTGGCCGGGGTCACGACACCCATCACGGTCGAGGGATTCGTGGTGGTCGCAAGCGCCGAGATCGTAGCAGGATGGCTCGCGGCGCGTGCCCTGAACCCTAAGGCCGAGCTCGGAAGTTCGATGTGGGCAGGGGTGGGGTGAGCTACTCGTCCTTCGACGCCATGTTCTACGGCTTCGTGACAGCGGAATTCATGCGCAGGTGGTGCGGGAAGAACCTCATTCCAGGGCAGGCATCCGGCGGTGGGCCAGGGGATGTTGGAGTGCGGAAAGACCTTTTGGAGAGGGAGCTCGGGCTGGGGGTGAAGAACTTCGCGAGGGAGGTGGAGCCGACCGAGGAGAAGGTCTCCCTTGGAACCATCTTGGAGGTAGATCTCGGGTTCGGGAGGTCCCACCTTGAGACCGAGCACACCTTGAGGCACTTCCTCTGGCTCCCCGAGATAATAGATCGCTCCGGGTGGGACGGACCGGAATGGGAGGAGAAGTCCTTGAGGAGGGCCCACGACAGGGTCGAGGAGCTTCTGGCCCAATACAGGAAGCCCGAGGTGGACGAGGAAAAGCTGAGGAGGATGCGGGAGGTGGTGGAGAGGGCGAAGAGGGAAATGTGTTGAGAGTCAGGAGGTGGAGATGAAAAGGGGAGAGGAGATAAGAAAACTTCTAAGGCTATCCCCCGAGGAACTTCTGGAGCGCAGCGAAGGGAGGCTCTTGATCCTGGATTCCTTGGACGAGCTCCATAGTCATTTTGCAAGGAGCATAGCAGACGAGATAAAGAAGAACAACGAGGAGGGCAGGCCCACACGCCTGATCCTGCCGGTGGGACCCACAGGCCAGTACCCCATCCTTGCGGAGATCGTAAACCGAGAGAGGATATCCCTTGAAGACTGTCACTTCTTCTTCATGGACGAGTACTGCGACGATGGCGGGTACGCCCTTCCGCCCTCCCATCCCCTGAGCTTCAAGGGCACCATGGAACGGCTCTTCTTCTCCCGCATAGACGACGAACTGAACATCCCTCGGGAACAGGTCTTCTTCCCTGACCACACGAACGTACACCTTCTGAAGGAAAAGATAGAAGAGGTAGGGGGGATAGATACATGTTACGGGGGCATAGGAATACACGGCCACCTGGCCTTCAACGAGCCGGAACCCAACGTCGCCGACACCGACCCCCGCCTGGTGTACCTCAACGCCTACACCATAACTATGAACGCCATCAGGGCCAAGGTGGGAGGGAACTTGGAGAACTTCCCCCGGAAGGCCTTCACCTTGGGGATGAGGCAGATACTGGGTTCCCGGAGGATCGTGCTCTACTGCCGAAACGGAGGGCCGTACGACTGGGCCAACACCGTCTTGAGACTTGCCCTCTTCGGAAAGCCCGGCGACGATTACCCCGTCACGTACATCCGGGGGAAGGACTACCTCATCGTGACCGACAGGGACACTGCGGCATCGCCGGAGCACATAATTTAGGAGGGAAGGATGGAAAGGTTGAGGTTCGGATTCGTAGGCACCGGAATGATGGGGAGGCAGCACATAAAGGCCGTAAGGGACCACTACCCTGAGGAGGCCGAGGTCGCCGCCATATGCGATGCCAACCCCGGGGAGCTGAGCCAGGCCTCGGAGCTCGTCCCGGAGGCCCACAGGTACTCCGACTACAGGGAGATGTTGGAGAAGGAAGACCTCGACGGGGTCTTCATATCCACCCCGAACTTCCTCCACGCTGAGATGGCCGTATATTCCCTGAAGAGGGGCATAAACGTCTTCTCCGAGAAGCCGGTGGCCACCACCAAGGAGGACTGCCTGAGGATGGTAGAAGCTGCCGATGAGGCCGGGAAGGTGCTCATGATAGGCCACGAGCTCAGGTACGCCGAATACTTCCGGACCATAAAGCGCATCTTGGAGGAAGGCAGGATAGGAAGGCCATACCTCGTCTGGTGTAAGGAATTTCGGGGACCCTTCTTCCCGAAGATAGACAATTGGATACAGGATTCCCGCAGGTCCGGGGGGGCCTTAGTGGACAAGAACTCCCACCACTTCGACCTTATGAACTGGTACGTAGGCTCCAGGCCCACCCGGGTGTTCGGGATGGGGGGTAAGGAGGTGGTGGAGGTCATAGGAGGGGAGGAGGAGGTCATAGACCATGCAGTGGTGAGCGTAGAGTACGAGGACCGGGTCAAGGGGTGCCTGCTCCTCTGCATGTTCGCCCCGTCCGAAAACGAGGACGCACTTGAATTCGGGGTCCTCGGCGACAGGGGGATGCTAAGGACCAAGATATCCTCGAACGATATCCTGGTATGGGAGAGGGAGAAGGAGGAAGAGGTGGAGTACGTAAACAGGGTGCAGGTCCTGAAGAAGGAGGGTAACAACTTGATAACCTATAAGATAGCCCCTATGAAGGAGGAATGGGGAGGACATTACGGGTTCCGGGAGGAGCACGGGGCCTTCATAGAGGCGATAAGGAAGGGTGAGCGTCCGCTTACGGACGTGAGGGAGTGCCTCTACGGGACGCTGATCCCCATAGCTGCCGAGGAATCCATAAGGACCGGAAAGGTCGTAGAGATGGAGGAGTGGCCGTGAAGATAGGATTTTCGCTGATCTTGAGAGATAAGGCGGAGGGCCTCCTGAGGGCGGTAAAGGAAGCAGGATTTCAGGGCGTAGAGCCCACCTTCCATCCCGAGGGGATCCCCTCTCCGGAGCGTGCGGAAGGGGAAGCGGAGATGTTGCGGGAACTGGCCCAAGGGCTCGGGCTGGAGGTACCCTCCATGAGGGGGGGGCCCCTATTTTGGGAAGCCTTCCCCTTCCAGGTCGAAAGGACTTTGGATCTGACGAGGAGGGCTTTGGAGGCGGTAAAGGCCATGGGAGGGGATACCCTTCTGGTGGTCCCGGGGAGGTGGCGGGAAGGGACCTCTTACGTAGAGTTGTACGAAAGAGGTGTAGAGTTGACTAAGGAGATGGGAAGGATCGCCGAGGAGGTCGGCGTGAGGATAGGGTTCGAGAACGTGGAGAACAAGTTCCTGCTCTCCCCAAAGGAATGGAGCGAGTTCTTAGACGAAGTAGGGAGCCCCTACGTGGGGATGTACTTCGACGTGGGGAACGTGATCT
>DTYS01000082.1 GCA_012961755.1 Candidatus Latescibacterota bacterium | reverse complement strand
TCTCCACGAAGTCCGAGCCGCTCATGCTGAAGAACGGCACCCCGGCCTCTCCGGCGACCGCCTTGGCTATGTAAGTCTTCCCCGTACCCGGAGGACCTACGAGCAACACCCCCTTGGGGACCCTCCCGCCCAGCCTCCTGAACTTCTCGGGGTTCTTGAGGAAGTCTATTATCTCCTGAAGCTCCTGTTTGGCCTCGTCCGCTCCCGCGACGTCCTTGAATGTGACCTTGGGCTTCTCTGCCACGAGCTTCGCCCTGCTCCTGCCGAAGGAGAATATACCCCTCTGTCCCGCCTGCATCTGGTAGAAGAAGGCGAGCCAGAGTCCTATGAAGAGGGCCCAGGGAAGGATGTTGAACAACAAGCTCGTCCAGTTCACCTTCTTCTTCTCGAACCTGAACTCCACACCGTACTTGAGCCATTCGTCTATGGTAGCCTTGTCCACCTGGCCGAGGTTCACGACTATCCTTCTGAACTTCCTGAGTTCGCTCGTCCGGGGATCGGGCAGGAGGATAGGTTCGGAGAGCCAACCGTGAAGTTCATCCTCGATCACCACGGCCTTCACTATCTTTCCGGATTCCAGAAGTCCCTTATACTGAGGATATGTAAGCTGGGCCTCCTCGGTCTGGGGCCTGCCGAAGAGCTGGGCTACGGCCACAGCTGCGACCAAGAACAGGGCCCAGAAGGCGAGGGTCCTCAGGGCCCTCTTCCACTGAAACTCCGGGCCTCCGGACTTCATAGGAGGCTTACGTCCTTCGTTACCGTTCATCTAAATCATCTTCCTCACAGTGTAGGATTTGACCCCGGGAATTTACCTTTATACACAGCACCCTCTCCGTATCCTCCTTCACCCTCGCCCTCTCGCTGAGGCACACCCCAACTATCCACAGCACTCCTTCGTCGTCCACGACCAACGGGACCTCGTCCCTGAGAAGACGGGGAACCTTTTTATCTATGAGCACATCTTTGACCTTGCGGGTCCCCTCCATGCCGAAGGGCCTTATCCTGTCGCCGGGGAGGCGGTTCCGTACCAAAAGGCTTCCCCTTACGGAGTCAAGGTCCACGTAAGCTGTAAGCCCGTCCTCCCTCAGGACCTCGTCCGGCGGCCTTTCCACAACCTCCGCCCGAAACTCCAGGCCTACCTCCTCCACCACCGTCCTGCCGTTCACAGTCAGCGGATGTTCGAACGGAGGGACCTTCCCTCTGCGGAGGACCAGAAATCCCCCAGAGGCCTGCGCCCTGACTCCTCCCGGAAGCTCGACGAACCCTCCTTCTTCGGCCAACCTCAGGACCCTCTCCACGACCTCAAAGTCCAGGGGACATCCTAAACGTCGGCAGGCCGAGACCACCACCCTCCTCCTTATGGCTATATGATAATTCAAAAGCTCCCCGATATCAAGTACGACCTTCCCCTCCCCTATTTCCCTCAGCGCTTCCCTTAAGGCCCCTTCGGCCCGGGATTCGAGGTAATCGTCCTCATCGCGCAGGACCTCCGCCTCCCTGCACAGCACTTCGGATATGCGGGGGTTGAAACTTTCCTTCAAAAGGGGGAGCAGTATATGGCGTACCTTGTTCCTGAGGAAGTAAGTGTCACGGTTGGTGCTGTCCTCCACGAAGTCCAACCCTCTCTTCCTTAAATGCTCAAAGACCTCCTCCCGGGAGACCGAAAGCAGCGGCCTTACAAACTTCCCCCTCTTGGGTGCCATCCCGCCCACCCCCCTCCTCCCTCCCCCGCGCACGAGCCTCATGAGCACCGTTTCGGCCTGGTCGTCCGACGTGTGGCCCAGGGCTATCCTGTCCGCCCTCAGGTTCCGGCAGACCCTCTCCAGGAACCTATACCTCGCTTCCCTCGCGGCCTCCTCCAGGGAGAGCCCCTCCCTCCGGGCGAGTTCCCCCACTTCCTCGGTCCCTAAGATGAAGGGAAGGTCACGGGCCGAGGCTAT
>DTYS01000081.1 GCA_012961755.1 Candidatus Latescibacterota bacterium | reverse complement strand
GGGGAGGTATGGCATATCCTCCTCTGGCACGATCTTCGCCACCACACCCTTGTTCCCGTGCCTCCCCGCCATCTTGTCCCCAACGGTTATCTTCCTCTTCCTCGCCACGTATACCTTCACTATCTGAAGTATACCGGGGGGAAGCTCGTCGCCGTGCTGTACTTTTTCCACCTCCGCCTCCACCTCCTCGTTCACCCACCGTATCAGCTCCTCCGAGAGCTTGAGCACCTCCTCCACCCTCCCGTCCACCTTCCCGTCCTGCGTCCAACCCACCTCGGGCCTTACTGAATCGAAGTCCAGGCCCTCGAGGAACTCCTCCGAAAGCTCGGTGCCCTCGCCCACGATCAAGTTCCCCTCCTTATCCCTCCAAACCCCGGACTTCCTCCCCCTCAGAAGTTCCCTGAGGAACCTATCCCTGTCCTCCCTTATCTTCCTTATCCTCTCCTCCCCGTCCTTCCTTATCTCAGCTATCCGCTCCTGATCCCTCCTCCGGGTTCGCTCGTCCCTCGGCTTCCTGGAGAAGAGCTTGGTGTCCACCACCACACCTTCCATTCCTGGGGGAAGCCTGAGGGAGGTGTCCCTTACATCCTTCGCCTTCTCGCCGAATATAGCCCTTAAAAGCTTCTCCTCTGGGGTAGGCTCCACCTCACCCTTGGGCGTCACCTTTCCTACAAGGATGTCCCCGGGATGTACCTCAGCACCTATGCGGACTATACCTCTTCCGTCCAGATTCTTAACCGCATCCTCCCCCACGTTGGGTATCTCCCTCGTAAGCTCCTCCTCCCCCCTCTTGGTATCCCTGACCTGAAGCTCAAATTCCTCTATGTGTACGGATGTGAAGACGTCGTCCCTGCAGAGTCTCTCCGATATGACCACCGCATCCTCGAAGTTGTAACCCTCCCAAGGCATGAAGGCGACAAGCACGTTAGCTCCCAGGGCGAGCTCCCCTCCGTCCGTGGCCGGCCCGTCGGCGAGGACGTCCCCCTTCTCCACCCTGTCGCCGGGACGAACTATCGGCCTCTGGTTTATGCAGGTCCCGGCGTTGGACCTCGCGAACTTTATAAGCTTATAGACCCTGTAAGGGGAGCGGCCCAGGAGCGAGAGGTCCTGCGGGTCCCTGTCCTCCTTGACCACTATCTCGTTGGCCGTGACCCTCACCACCTTCCCGGGCGTCTCGGCCGTGACCATGGCCCTCGAATCCCTCGCCACCTTCTCCTCTATCCCCGTCCCGACCAAGGGTGCCTCGGGCTTGAGGAGGGGCACGGCCTGCCTCTGCATGTTGGATCCCATAAGGGCCCTGTTCGCGTCGTCGTGCTCCAGGAAAGGTATGAGCGATGTAGACACGCTCACGAGCTGCCCCGGGGACACGTCCATGAAGTCCACCTCCTCGACCGGGACCAGTGGGAACTCCCCCCTCCTCCTTGCCCTGACGTAGGGATTCTTGAAGGTTCCGTCCGGGTTCAGGGGGGCGTTCGCCTGAGCTATGGTGTACTTGTCCTCCTGGTCCGCCGTGAGGTAGACTATCTCGTCCGTGACCCTGACCTTGCCGTTCTCCTTCACGACCTTCCTGTAGGGGGTCTCTATGAACCCGAAGTCGTTCACCCTAGCATAGAGGCTCAAGGAGGTTATGAGCCCTATGTTCGGCCCCTCCGGGGTCTCTATCGGACATATCCTTCCGTAATGCGTGTGGTGCACGTCCCTGACCTCAAACCCGGCCCTCCTCCTGGTAAGCCCCCCCGGCCCTAAGGCCGAAAGCCTCCTCTTGTTGGTAAGCTCCGCCAGGGGGTTAGTGCCGTCCATGAACTGGGAGAGCCGGCTCGTGGCGAAGAAGGACTGCACCACGGCG
>DTYS01000080.1 GCA_012961755.1 Candidatus Latescibacterota bacterium | reverse complement strand
GGGTTCCCGTCGCCCCAGAGCACGGCTCCCATGGTCCCGTTCCCGAGCATCATCCCCTGGTTCCACCTCAGGGGTGCTGCCTCCCAGATGAGATCGTGTCCGTCCAAGAGCTCGAGGCGCATAACCTCAGGTTACGCCCATCTCCTTAAGGTTTTCAAGGCTGATCTTAAGGCTCTCCAAAGGATGCCTCTGGCAGACGTCCTGCTCTACAAGGTACCACTCCGTCCCGGCCTCACTGCAGGCCTCCAATATGGCGGTCCAGTTGAGGTTCCCCTCTCCCACCTCCATCATGACCTGGTTTCCTTCCTTCATGCCCATGTCCTTCGGGTGCACGAGGGGAAGCCTCCCTGCGAACCTCCTGCACCAGTACGAGGGGTCCCCCCCTCCGTACTGCACCCAGTAGGTATCTATCTCGGCGTAGAGACAGTCCGGATCCGCGGAGTCCAAGAGTATCTCCAGGCCCACCTTGCCGCCGTATTTCTCGAACTCGACAGCGTGGTTGTGGTAGGAGAGCGTAAAGCCGTGCTCCCTCAGGACCCTCCCCGCCTCGGAGAGTTTCCGACCGGCCTCCTTGTACCCTTCCTCGTTGTGCATCTCCTTGGGCAGGCCCGGGCAGGCTATGTGCTTAGCTCCTAAGATCTCGTGCTCTTCGATAACACCCTGGATGTCGTTCACTAACCTTTCGTAGCCCGTATGTGTAGAACATGCGTAGAGTCCCTCCCCGTCCAAGATCCTCCTCAGTTCCTTGGGCTCTATCGGTCCTAAGCCCGACACCTGGACGGCCTTGTATCCTATCTTCCTAAGATCCGCTAAGGTCTTGGCCATATCCGATGGGGTCCTGAGGTACTCCCTCAGCGTGTAGAGCTGTGCTCCAACCTTAGTCTCCATGTCCCTCCCCCGTGTTTTAAGGTACGTACTTCCTCCTAAGTAGGTACTGAAGCCCCGAGATGACCGTCAGAAGGGCGACTATGCTCATAAGGAGGTTCGCCACCTCCTCCGCACCCCCTAAGTTCTTGAGGAAGCTCATCTGGAGGTTCATGACTCCCAAGACCACGAATATAGCGGCCAGCTGGAGCGAGGTCTTGTAACGGGCGAGCTTGGATGTGGCGACCTGCTTTCCGTTGTACAGGGCATAGATCCTCAGGAACGTGACCAACACGTCCCTCCCCACTATCACGGCCACGAGCCATAACGAAACCAGTCCCGTCATCACGAAGGCTACGAGGGCCGCCGAGGCGAGGATCTTGTCCGCCAGCGGGTCCAGGAACCTTCCCACCGAGGTGACCTCCCCTCCCTTCCGGGCCAGATGGCCGTCGTAGACGTCGGTGAGCGACGCGAACCCGAAGGTGAGGAGGGAAAGCTGCTTGCCGTACTCCCACTTCGAGAAGAACAAGATTAGGAACAGGGGGGTGAGCAATATGCGGGAGACGGTGAGTATGTTCGGCAGGTTCAATATGCGCCCTGAGGATGGGACCCGACGGGCCCCATCCTCCCCTCGGACTATTCCGACCTGGCTAACAGTTCCTCCCATCTCTTGTCTACCTCTTCCTGGGCCTGTTCGAGCAGGCGCCTGTTCTCCGGTTGGAGCAGGTGCCTGAAGCGACCCTGGCGCTTGACCCACTCCTCCAAGGGCTTTTTCTGGCGGGGCTTAAAGGTGACCTTCCATCTTCCATCCTCGACCTCGTACAGGGGCCAGAAGCAGGTCTCAACAGCTAGCCTCGCCATCTCCACGGTCTCGCCCGAGGGGAACCTCCAACCCCTCGTACACGGTGCCAAAACGTTGAGGAACGCAGGTCCCTTCGTAGAAAAGGCCTTCTGTAGCTTCCTGTAAAGGTCGTTCCAGTGGCTTATGGAGGCCTGCGCCACATATGGGATCCTGTGGGCGGCGACTATGGCCGTGAGGTCCTTGGGGAACTCGGTCTTCCCCTTCCGTACCTTGCCTACAGGGGAGGTCGTAGTATGCGCAGCGAAGGGGGTGGAGCTGGAGCGCTGGATTCCCGTGTTCATGTACGCTCCGTTGTCGTAGCAGATGTACACCATGTCGTGTCCCCGCTCCAG
>DTYS01000079.1 GCA_012961755.1 Candidatus Latescibacterota bacterium | reverse complement strand
TGGTTCAGTTGACGAGTCCAGCGTTGGTTGAGGTGGGGGTTTATGGATTGGGAGGTGAGATGGTCAGGGAGTTGCACAGAGGTAGGTTGTTGAACGGTAGGTATGGTTGGGAGTGGGATGGGAAGGGGGATGATGGTGAGTTAGTGTTGCCTGGGGTGTATTTGTATAGGGTTAGGGTTCAGGCTGATGCTGGTGTGGAGGAGAAGGTAGGTACTATCACAGTGGTCTATTAATGAGGTCCATCTAAGGTCCCTTCCTTCGTTTTTCCCCAACTATCGTCATATAGGCCCTTCCCCTCAAATGCATACCTACGAACGGGGTGTTGCGGGCCTTGGAGCGGAAGGACTCCGGGTCTACGGTCCATTCGACCTTCGGGTCTATGACCGTGAGGTCCGCCGGGGTCCCGGGTACGAGCCTTCCTCCAGGGACCCCCAGGATGTCGGCGGGGTTAAGGTTGAGTTTAGCCAGAAGGTCTGAGGGTGAGAGCACCCCCCCTTCCACGAGTACGGTCCACGAAACCCCGAGCGTCGTCTCAAGTCCTATGACCCCGAAGGGGGCCTCGGGGAGGGGGAGGGCCTTCTCTTCTGGTGAGTGAGGGGCATGATCGGACGCTATAGCATCTATAGTGCCGTCCGCCAGGCCCCTGAGGACCTCAAGCCTGTCCTCTTCTGAGCGAAGGGGAGGGTTCATCTTGGCGTTCGTCCCGTGCTTGAACAGGGCCTCGTAGGTGAGGGAGAAATAGTGGGGGGCCGTCTCGCAGGTCACGGGGACGCCCCGTGACTTGGCCTCCCGGATAAGGCGTACACTTCCTGCCGTGCTCACATGGGCTATGTGTATCCTGATCCCAGTTTCCTCCGCAAGGCTCAGGTCCCTTGCCACCATCCTCTCCTCCGCCTCGGGAGGGATGCCCCGGACCCCAAGGGCACCGGCCACCCTGGAGTCCACGACTCCACCTGCGGAAAGTTCGGGGTCCTCCTCGTGTAGTATCAGGAGGACCCCTACCTCCTTTGCCCTTGCGAGGGCCCTGCGCATGACGCCCTCACAGGCTATGGGACGTCCGTCGTCGGAAAGTGCCACCGCCCCTGTAGATTTGAGGGCGTCGAAGTCGGTGAGTTCCCTCCCCCTTTGTCCTTCAGTGACCGCAGCTATCGGATATACCCTTGCGGGAAGGCCTTCGGACCTGTACAAAACCCAGCGCACCCAGCAGGACGTGTCCACGACGGGTGAAGTGTTCGGCATATGAGCCACCGCCGTGAACCCACCCGCTGACGCCGCTTCGGTTCCGGTCCTCAGGGTTTCCTTGTGGGAGCTCCCGGGCTCCCTCAGGTGGACGTGCATATCCACCAGCCCCGGCGTCAGGATCTTTCCCTCCAGGTCCACGACCTGGCCTGATGGCGGAGCTTTGCCCACTCCGGCTATGAAGCCGTCCTCCACCCAGAGGTCGGCCACCTCGTCGATCCCGGACGATGGCTCGATTATCCTCGCATCTTTGAATATGAGGCGTGACATGGTATTGGGGACGGTGAGATCTACCCCGTCAAAACCATCTTCAGTAGGGCCATCCTTATGTAGAGGCCGTTCTGGGCCTGGCGGAAGTAAGCAGCCCTCGGGTCCTCATCCACCTCGGGGGCTATCTCGTCCACCCTCGGAAGGGGGTGCATTATTATGGCGTCCGGCTTCATCGCGTCCAAGATCTCGTGGTTTATGATGTATACTCCCCTGGCCCTCTCGTAGTCCTCTATCCGGTCGCCGAACCGCTCCTTCTGGATCCTGGTCTGGTAGATGACGTCGACCTTGGACGCTACCTCCTTCAGGTCCTCCTCCTCGTAGAAGGGGATCCTATGGCGTTTCAGGTACTCCTTTATGTCGTCCCTCATCCTGACGACGTCCGGGGCGACGAAGTACATCTTGACATCTTTATATTTTGCAAGGAGGTAACAAAGGGAGCGCACGGTCCTGCCGTTCGCTAGGTCCCCGACCATGGCTATTGAGATCCCATCTACGTGGCCCAGTTCCTTCTCTATGGTGTAGAGGTCCAGGAGGGCCTGGGTAGGATGCTGGCCGGGGCCGTCCCCTGCGTTGATTATCGGTACGCTGGAAACCCTCGCGGCACGCTCCGCGGCGCCGCTCTCGTAGTGGCGGAGGACTATGACGTCCGCGTACCCGTCCACTATGCGGATCGTATCTTCGAGGGTCTCGCCCTTAGCGGCCGAGGAGAACTCCCTTGCGTTCTCCGTGCTTATGACCCTCCCTCCGAGGCGCATCATGGCGGATTCGAAGGAGAGGCGGGTCCTGGTGCTGGGTTCGTAGAACACGGTGGCCATCACCCTGCCTGAGAGGGCATCGGAACCTCCCTTGCGGGCCACCTCCTCCATCTCCCTGGCCTCGGAGAATATCCTGTTCAGAAGTTCCCTGTCGAACTGCTGGGCCCTTATGATGTGGAAAAGTCGCATATACCCTCCCTCGGTTGAAGTCTCCCGGGTTTCAAATATAAGGATTTTGGAGGTACACACAAGGGGTATGCGGTTTTGAGCCCTTTTCGGGACGTCACCTCAGGGTCGTCCAGGAGGACGGGCCCGGCCTGGGTGAGGACGAAAGCTCGAGATGAGTAGTCCTAAGCTCAACACAACGCACAGCCAGGGAAGCCACTCGCCGTACCTGGTGTAAAATGTCTCCTCGTCCTCCTTGAGGGGAAGCTCCCCCACGAGCACGGCATCCTCGAAGATCCCCGTAGCTTCGAGGACCCTGCCGTAGGGGTCTACGAGCATGGATACCCCGGTGTTAGCACACCTTGCGAGGGATATCCTGTTCTCCACGGTCCTCAGGACGGCCATCTGAGCGTGCTGGTAGGGCGCTGAGTAAGGTCCGAACCATGCGTCGTTCGTTATGTTCACGAGGAGGTTAGCCCCGTCCCTCACGGACCTCCTCACGTCCCTCGCGAAGGCCGCCTCGAAGCATATGAGGGCTGGGAACTTAGCCTTCCCAACCTTGAACAGTACCCTCCTCCTGCCGGGTGTGAAGTTCCCCGGTCCTCCTCCAAGCTTTATATCCTTGAGGAAGGGGAAGATCTCCACCAAGGGCATCCTCTCGCCGAAGGGGACGAGGTGCACCTTGTCGTACTTAAGCACGGGGCCCTGGGATGGGAGGAAGAGCACCGCCGAATTGAATACCTCTGGCTCCCTTCCAAGTTCCCACTCGTAGTCGTTGGTCCCCGTAAGGAGGGGGGTCCGAAGCTCGGCCGTGACCCTTTCGACCCACCTCCTGTACCTCGCCCTCTTAAGGAGGAAGGTAGGGGCCGCGGTCTCGGGCCATATTATCAGGTCCACTCGTTCCTTCAGGGAGCCCGTCAGGGCCTCATACTTTGAGAAGGAGAAGTTCAGAAACTTCGGGTCCCACTTAACGTCCTGATCTATGTTTCCCTGGACGAGGGCGAGCTTCACCCGTTCGTGCCCCTCCCCGGCATGGGCCAAAACCCAGAGGCCGTAGAGCCAGGGAATGAGCACGAGGACGAACGCCGCGCTGAGCCGGGAGGTATCCTTTCCCATCGCCCATTCTGTCAGGAGTCCGTTCACCGCCACCACCCAGAAGCTCAGCCCCCTCACCCCGGTGAGGGACGCGAATTGGACCAAGGAGGGGTAGAACCCAAGGGCGTAGCCCACACTTCCCCAACTGAAGCCCATAAAGCCTAAAGCCCTTATAAGCTCTAAGGCCGTCCACACGAGGGCGGCCGAGGCCCAGAGGGGAAGGCCGGTCCTTCTGATGCCCCAGAAGAAGGCTCCGAAGGCCCCCGGGTAGAGCGAGAGGAACGGCACGAGTAGGAAGTATCCAAGCCAGACGACGTTCGCCACCCAGAAGAGTAGGATGCCGAAGAAAGCGAATCCGAAGAGGTACCCCCATCTGAAGGCTTCCTTCCAGGTTCCCGACACCTCTAAGGACAGGAGCAGAGGTATCAGGGCTATAAGGGATAGAAGCCCCCATCCCGGCTGGGGAAACGCCAAAGCCAGGAGGAGGCCCGAGGCCACCGGACGAAGCCATACATAGGGAACGTCACGGACCATACTAAGAAAGATAAAGGTTTTTCTTAGGAAGTGCAAGGATACCCCTTGACATATCCTCCGTAGGACCTTATCTTTCCCTAAGTGAAGTTGAAAAATGGGAGGCGATATGGCGAACATATGGGAAGATATGGAGGAGATGGGCCGCCAGATTGGGTTCTTCCTGAGCTTCCGCAGGGTCCCCTCGCACTTCGCGGCACACCTGTGGCAACCTATGGTGGACGTGTACGAGACCGAGGAGGAGGTCTTCGTCCTGGCCGAGGTTCCGGGGGTGGACAAGGAGAGGCTCTCGGTGTCCGTGGACGGGAGGCTCCTGACAATAAAGGGCGAAAGGCCCAGGGTCGTCCCTTCCGGCGGAGGAAGGTACCACCAGATGGAGATCCCCTTTGGACCCTTCGAGAGGGTGGTGAAGCTTCCGGCGGAGGTGGACACCGAAAGCGCTAAGGCGGTCTACAGGAACGGCCTTTTAGAGATATCCTTCCGCAAGGTGAGTGCACCCCACGTAGCTCACATAGTCATAACCCCAGAGGTTTAGGAGGTTATATGTTATTGGGACCTCAAGGCCAGCCCGTTTCGTTCCAAGGTCCTCAGATACCGGAGGAGTTGGCTGTCCTCCCGAGCCCGGAGGTCATACTCTTTCCGTACATGCTCCTTCCGATCCCCATAACCGACCAGCGTCTGGTGAGTATGATAGATGACGTAGTCGCTGGGGAACGCAAGATTTTGGGGCTGTTTGCCCTGAGGGAGCCGGACAGAGGTTCCACCCCGGAGAACCTCTACAATGTCGGAACCGCCGCCGGGATAGCCAAGATGCTCAGGATGCCGGACGGTGGGGTCCAGGTGCTGCTTCAGGGCATAGCGAGGATAGCTTTGGAGGATATAACTTCCCTGGAGCCCTACATAAAGGCCAAGGTTCGTCCCCTCCAGGACAAGGTAGAGAAGACCCTGGAGCTCGAGGCCCTGGTCAGAAACGTGGTCTCCCTGTTCCAGAGGGCCGTCTCCCTCGCCCCCAACCTGCCGGACGAGCTTGGGATAGTGGTTGTCAACATTCCCGAGCCCGGCCAGCAGGCGGACTTCATAGCCTCCCACATAAGGCTCTCCACGGCGGAGAGACAGGAAATACTGGAGACGTTGGACGTTGGGGAGAGGCTCAGGAAGGTCCTCTCGTACCTCAACCGCGAGGTTGAGATATTGGAGCTGAGCAGCAAGATACAGTCCCAGGTCAAGGGCGAGCTGGACAAGGCTCAGAGGGAGTTTTTCTTAAGGAAACAACTAGAGCAGATAAAGAAGGAGCTCGGCGAGGAGGACGAGCACACGGCGGAGATAAACCAGCTCAAGCAGCAGATAGAGGAGGCGGGCCTTCCCGAGGAGGCGAAGAAGGAGGCCCTGAGGGAGCTGGACAGGATGGCCAAGATGCCGCCCCAGGCCGCGGAGTACACCGTCGCCAGGACGTACCTAGATTGGCTCATATCCCTCCCCTGGAACAGGTCCACCGAGGACAACCTGGACGTCGAAAGGGCGGCTAAGATCTTGGACGAGGACCACTACGGGCTGGATAAGCCCAAGGAGAGGATCCTGGAATATCTTGCCGTCAGGAAGATAAAGGAGGACATGAAGGGGCCGATACTCTGCTTCGTAGGGCCTCCGGGCACGGGGAAGACGTCGCTGGGAAGGTCCATAGCGAGGGCGTTGGGAAGGAAGTTCGTGAGGGTCTCCCTCGGAGGGGTCAGGGACGAGGCCGAAATAAGGGGGCACAGGAGGACATATGTGGGGGCCCTCCCTGGAAGGATAATACAGGGGATAAGGAGGGCAGGCTCTAACAACCCCGTCTTCATGCTGGACGAGATAGACAAATTAGGAGCCGACTTCAGGGGCGATCCCGGGGCAGCCCTCTTAGAGGTCCTCGACCCCGAGCAGAACAACGCCTTCGTGGACCATTACTTAGATGTCCCCTTCGACCTTTCGAAGGTCATGTTCATCACGACGGCGAACGTACTTTACACCATCCCCCCTGCCCTCCTGGACCGCATGGAGGTCCTGGAGCTTCCCGGGTACACCGAGCCGGAGAAGGTGGAGATAGCCAAGAGGTTCCTCGTCCCGAGACAGCTGGAGGAACACGGGCTTTCGGACGGCCAACTCAGCATAGGGGAAGGTGCCCTCAGGAAGGTCATAAGGAACTACACCAGGGAGGCCGGGGTCAGGAACCTTGAGAGGGAGATAGCGGCCATCTGCAGAAAGGCCGCCAGGAGGATCGTCCAGGGGGAGGCAGAATCCGTAGTCGTAGGGGAGGACAGCCTCCATGACTTCCTCGGGCCTATAAAGTACCGTCACGAGGTCGCGGAGGAGGAGGACGAGGTGGGGGTGGCGACGGGCCTAGCCTGGACCCCGACCGGAGGGGAGGTGCTCTTCGTGGAGGCCGCGGTCGTGCCCGGAAAGGGGAACCTGATACTCACCGGACAGATGGGGGACGTGATGCAGGAGTCGGCGAAGGCGGCCCTCACCTACATAAGGTCCAGGGCGGAGTCCTTAAGGATAGAGCAGGACTTCTACCGCAAGTGGGATATGCACATACACGTTCCCTCGGGGGCCATCCCTAAGGACGGGCCGTCCGCAGGGATAACTATGACCGTAGCGTTGATTTCAGCCCTCACTAAGCGGCCGGCCAGGAAGGACGTGGCCATGACGGGCGAGATAACTTTGAGGGGGAAGGTACTACCCATAGGTGGGGTTAGGGATAAGGTGCTAGCTGCCCACAGGGCAGGGGTGAAGACCGTGGTCCTCCCCGAAGAGAACGAGAAGGACCTTGAGGACGTGCCCGAGCACGTGAGGCGGGAACTCAACTTCGCCTTCGTTAAGCATATGGACCAGGTCCTGGAGGTAGCCCTGCGCCGGTAGAGTCATTGTGGACGGAAGCACGCTTATGAGGCTAAGGTCCCGTGCACACCTTGGCATATTTTACGCACCTTTCCCAATCGTCCCTGTAGAACTCCCTGATCCCCTCAAGTTCCTCCTTGCTCGGAAAGATGTCGACCTTCGGGAGGACTTTGGCAGGGAGGTACCTGGCCATGTAGAGCACCGGATACCTTATGGGGTAGACGAAGAAGTACTTCTTCACTGTCCCCCTCGGCACGATGTCTAAGTGTTCGGATAATTTATATATGACCTTAAGTTGCTTTTCACTGTAAGACCTGTGCCGTCTCCGGAGCGGGATGCTCCTCCTTTCGTAGGTCGTCCCGGTATACTGAGCTATCCTGTCGAGGAGCCTGTAAGGCTCCTCCCTGAGTTCGTCGTAGAGGAGGACAAGGGGCCTCCTCTCGAAGGTCTCCTCGAGCAGTTCTATCCTCCTGTAGAAGTATAGGTCCTCCACCTTAAAGAGGCCTGTACCCTCTAGGTTGAAGAACTCCTTGAACCTATACCTATGCCCGTTCTTCACGTACCTCTTGAACTGGGAAACTATCCACTCGTCCTGCCTCCTTAGCACGATTATAGGGCCTGCGTCCGGGAAGTCCTGGGCGAACCATCTGACCTCCCTTTCGAACCTCTCGTCGAACTCCCTCGACACCAGGAACTTCCCCTCCCCCCTTTTCTTTATTATCTTCTTGGATTTCTTATACTTGGTGGTATGGATGTATTCTATTCCCCTTAGCTTTGGAAAGAAATCGAACTGGAGGTACTTGGTTCCGGTCTTTCCAAGTCCAACGTGAAAGTACACTTCGAGCATGACCATCTCCACCGGCGTTCCAGGGGTCAAGGAGATCTCAACTTCCTACATGTCCTACCACGTTCAGGTCACATCCCTGAACCTCTGCCTGAGCGCCCTGACCTCCTCGAGGAGTCTATCCTTCACCTCGTCCTCACAGGCTATCATCAGGAGGGAATTCGCTCCCGGCCATATGTGGGAGTCCATGTGCGGACCTGAGTGCTCCCCGACCCCGTGCACGAGGGGAAACTTGGTGTAGTAGCGGACGTCGCACCTTTTAAGGGCCTCCTCCACTTCCTCCCCTATCGCGCGGTTGTACACGAGCAGTATCATCTTCATGGACCTTCTCCCTCCTTCAGGGTGAGGCCGGAGGCGTGGGG
>DTYS01000078.1 GCA_012961755.1 Candidatus Latescibacterota bacterium | reverse complement strand
GGAGCCGGAGCGCGTCGGGTGGAAGGTAGGGATGGAGGAGGACCTCGACGTAGTCCGCCCCCCTCTCCCTCCCGAACCCGAGGAAGCGATCCAGGACTTCCCCCAATATCTCCGGGGGACAGAGGGGCCCCAGGTACGCTGTCGCCCAGCCGGCTAAGGGCGAAGCTAAGAACAGCACACCGTGCTTGCGCACCAAGAAGGCCGGGAACAGTCCCACAAGTTCCCCTCCACGGAATATGCCCAGGGGGACCCACCTTCCACCTCTCACCTCCTCCAAGCCCTCCAGCCAGTCCCTCGTGTGGAAGGGGGTGGCGTGGGGAAGCTCATCCAGATGTTCATCCCAACTGTCCCTCGGGACCTCCCTTAACTCCACTGCCATGTAGGACCTCCCTGTAAAGCTCGAAGAGGCGTTCCGCTACCCTCTCCAGCCCGAACCTCCCCTGGACGTAAGCGTGCAGCTCCTCCGGCCTGTACCTTCCGAGGTTCCCGAGGACGTGATCAATGGCATCGGCCAAAGCCTCGGGATCACCGGGAGGCACGAGCGCTCCCACCTCCTCCCCGACGATGTCCTTAGGTCCCCCGCTCTCCGTGGCCACGACAGGCCTTCCGCAGGAAAGTGCCTCTACGAGGGTCATCCCGAAACCCTCGGAAAAGCTCGGCTGGACCACGAGGTCGGAGGCCCCCATCCACAGGGGCACCCTCGCGTGGGGGACGGGTCCGACGAAGTGTACGCCCGGCCGTGAAGGGTATCCTTCGACCTTCCGGCCGATCAGGAACAGCTCCACACCCTCCAGCCTTTCGAAGGCCTCGAGGAGCACCCCCACGCCCTTGCCCTCCTCTATGCTACCTACGTATAACACCTTCCTCCTTCCGGGCTCCAGGCCGAGCGACCGGGCACACGACGACTTATCCATGGGGAAGAACTTCCTCCCGTCCACCCCGTCGGGGACGACCACGACCCTGGCCCTCCTCGCACCTAATGCGTGTAAGTTCTCCTTCAAAGCGGTGCTCACGGCCACGACCCTATCCGCACGTTCTGCGGTCCACACGGTGAGGGTCCTCCAAAGTCTCCTCTGGTAGGGGTAAAGGTTGACGTCGCTTCCGTGGGCCGTGACCACGACGGGCCTGCCGAGCAACCTCCCTAAGGCCACAGCGGCCATGCCGTCTGGATAGAGGACGTGGGCGTGTACGAGGTCGAAGGGGGAAGAAGCTTCCGCCGAGAGGGACTTAAGGTAGAACGCCCAGACCAGGGAGAAGGCCCACCTGCGTGGGAAGGTTACGTACCGAGGGTGGCTGAGGGCTATACCTTCCTTCCTCTCATATCGGGGCACATAGTACCATCTGGCCCACCTAAGGGGGCCCAGTTTCAGGGGAAACCAAGGGACGGGACCGACGGCCCTCACCTCGCAAAGTTCCCTTAAGGCGACGACCTGGTCCCACACGAACCGTCCCCTGTCCGGCTCCGCGGGGTTGGGTAGGAGGTGAGAAACTACGAGGAGGCGCATACATGAGGAGTTAACTTGCTTCCTTTGGCCTTACTATCTCCCTCACGGCGAACAACATCCCCGTGGTCATCCAGAAGAAGTTGTCCGTAAGCGCTGCGGTGAAGAGGAAGTTGACCTGATATCCCACGAACACCCCCAGAAGTCCCACAGCTACCGCCTTCATGTAAGGTTCATCGGCCCACCTTACCGCCTCGATCCCGCTCTTGACGACGACGTATAGGAGCCAGATATATACGATGAAACCTATTATCCCCTGTTCAGCCAATATCCTCGCCTGGAGGGTGTGGTTCTCCCTTACGGGTACCCAGATCGGGAAGTTGGGAGGCTTATACTGTTCGAACACCTTCGGAAAGCCCCTCGTGCCTATCCCGAAGGGATGATCCAGGAACATATGCCAGGACGCCACGACCAAGAGCACCCTTACCGAACTCGATACGTAGACGTCCGATCCGAAGAATTCCTTAGGACGGAAGATCTTGAATATAGACTCAAACCTGCTCACCACAAGTTCCGCTATGTTGGACGAAAGCAGAGCAATGATCCCTAAGATGGCTAAGCCCGCGGTCAACACCCAGAGCATCAACTTCACCCTCCGACTGAGGGCTGCTATCAAGCCCACGCCGACCAGGGTCGCAAGCCAGTTGGAACGGGAAAAGGAGACTATAAGGCCTGCCATCAGCACCAAGATCACGAACCCGAGCACCACCCTCAACCACACCCTCCCCTTCTGAGCTCCGAGGAGAAGGGCCGATGCTAAGATTATGCAGACCATAAGGAAAGTTGCGTACTCGTTAGGGTTGTGGTAAAGCCCCGTAGCCCTCGGTGTGGTCGCGCCCACGAGGTTGACGAACTCGGCCGGGAGGAAATAGACCCGCTCCGTGGCCGTCTGTACGATCCCTACTATCGACATGGCTATGCCCAAGGCTAAAAGCCAAAAGACGGCCCATCCGGCCATCTTAGAAGAGCGTATAAGTACCACCATGATTAAAAGTAACACGCTCAGAAGGAAGATCCGTACGGCGAGGACGAGGCCCTCCAGGGTGGAGGGGGAATACAGGGAACTTAGCCCAAGGGATGTTATGAAGAAGAATAGAGGGAAGACCACCGGCAACCTCGGGAAGGAAGTATCCCTCCTGTAGAGCATGTGAGCCAGGGTGAAGAGGATAAGCCCTCCTCCGAAGAGATGGAAGTACGTTATATTGAAAAGCTGGAACTGTAGGAGTATCCCGGAGAGGTCCAGGGTGGATGCGAGGAAGGCCAAGGGAAGGAGCACATATGGCATGGCCGGAAGGAAGAAGAACAGCCCAACCCCCAAGACTACGGCCGTAAGCAGGAGGATATGCTGGTAGAAGATCACCCCGAGGACGACCAGGGCCGACTCTACGGCCACTAAGGCCCAAAGTCGCCACCCTTCCAAAGGGACGGCCTCATCCAACGCTAGAGCCAGGGCATTCCCCATAGATCACTTCCTTCGGAAGATCTCCAATATCCTATCCAACTTCTCGGCCTTCTCCCCCCCTTCCCTCCTGATGGCGTTTACGTACTCCACCGTCAATATCCAGAAGAAGCTGAATATAAGGCCGAACATTCCTGCAAACATAACTATCAGCTTTCTCTTAGGCTTGGAACGAAGCTCGGGGGGTTCCGCTCTGTCCACCCAGGAAACCGTGCTCACCGAAGCGAAGGACTTCTCCAACTCCAGCCTCGTCTCCTCAAGCTTCTGGGAGAGGAACTGTACCATAGCCCCCCAGATCTTGACGGCCATCTCCCTACGGAAGTATTCCATCTGGAGCCTGGGGATGCTCTCTATCGGGAGGAAGAGGTTCTTCCCGTTCGGGTCTTCGAGGATTCCCTTGCTCTGGGCGTAACGGGGAAGCTCCCCCCTGCGGAGCCTTTCCAACTGCTCCCTCCTTATGAGTATCCTGTTCTTTATAAGCTCGACCTCCGGGTGTGTAGGTCCCATAGAAGCCATGTAGACCCTAAGTTTAAGCTCTAACCCCATTATCTCCATCTGTAACTCGGCAGCTGCCTTTATCACAGCCTGGGCTTGGTTTTCCAACGACACGACCCCGTACCTCTCCTGGAAGGATCTGAGGGCCATCTGGGCGACCCTGAGGGAGTCCTGAGCTTCCTTCCTCTGTGCTAGAAGATACTCGTACCTGTCCTCCTGCCAACGCCTGCTTATGTCCAGGTTTATCCTGTCCAAAAGCTCTATGTACGCGTTGGCGAGGGCAGCACAGCGCTCCGGGGACCTATCGGTGACACTTACGGATATAAGGCCATCCTCTGTGCGCTCTACTTTGGTCCTGGTCCTCAACGTGCGTATGGCCCTATCCTTACTATCCACCCCGTAGACCCTCATAAGATCGAAGCTGTCCACCAAAGCCTCGGCTATCCTCCTGCTCTTAAGGACCCCGACGTAGATGTCGGCCGGGGTTCCCTTCTCCCCGAGCTTAAACCTGGGTATAGGAAGCTCAGCTAAGGCCCCTGCAAGGCCATACTTCTCCCTCTCCTTTGGCGGAAGGATGGTGGCCCTCCCCGTGTACCATGAAGGGAGGAGGAGGCTTACGACTGCAGCGACGATGCATACACCCACAAAATTGAGCGTTATGAACTTCCACCTACGGAGCAGGAGATACAGATAGTCCAGTATGCTGATCTCTCCCTTCATTGTTCCCTCCTACATGTTCGCTATGCTCCTTGCCAAGATTATAAAAGTGGCCAGCTGCCCGGCGACGGCTGAAGCGTCCTTTACGAGACCCCACCAGTCGTGCTCGGGACGCTCGGGGACGAATATGGTATCGCCGGGCTCTAAGGTCTCGATCTCGTCCTTGCTCATCCATATCTGGGTCCTGGCCTTTATGATCTGGACCCTTCCCTTGTCCGCCTTCTTAGTGTAGCCACCTGCCTGGTGGATGTAATAATCAGGTCCCATACCACTTACGAAGGATATCATGCCCGGATGCTCCACCTGGCCGCTCACGGTCACGGTCTCCCACCTTCTGGGAATGTTTATCACATCCCCGTACCTGAGCACCACGTCCTGACTCTCGTCCCCCTCCAAGAAGAGCTTCTCGAAGTCCACGGAGACCAGATACTTGTTCTCCCTGGAACGCGTCTTAAGGTAATCGTACTCCAGGGGGTCCATCTTAGCCAGTCCTCCCATAACCGAGGATATCTGTTTGAGCCTCCGGAACTCAGGGTCGGGGAGGACGAACTTGGCCTGCCTCCTCTCGAGGGTAGCTCTATCCAAGGCGGCATCCTTCGTGAACCCTCCAGCCTCTCTTATAACCTGGCTCAGGGTCGTGACCCCATCCTTTATAGGATACGGCCCAGGATGCTTCACCTCGCCCGTCACCTCCACCCATGCCCTCGGGCGCCAGTTCGGAATGTGCCTTATAAATAGCTGGTCGCCAGGCTTAAGATATAGGGGATCGGAAGGACTGTGGAGCTGTTGGTTGAGGTCTATGGTGTACTTCTCCTTGGTGACCCCATCTTCCTTGAACCTCACAAGCTCGGCTATATGCCATGCGTCCTCCCTCAGGCCCCCCGCAAGTTCCACAAGTTCGGCCACCGTCTCTCCCGGAAGTAGCTCGTACGCCGAACGGCCTCCTATCTTCACAGCTCCATATATGTGCACCACATCTCCCCTAGGAGGTACATATATGATGTCCCCTGCCTCAAGATAAGGGTTGGCACTCAGGTCCCCCAGGTTTATGAACCTGTCCAGGTCCACCCTTAGGGTGTCCCCGTTTCGGCGGAATATCCTGATGTTCCGACGGGAACCGGCCACCATCAACCCCACTTTGGCCTTAGCCTCGTACTTAGGGGTGACCTCGACCCCCATCAACACGTCCATAGCGCGGTGGACAGGGGTAACATCGTACGCCCCGGGCTGTGCCACATAACCTGTTACGAAGACCCTGATCCGTCTGAGGGATTTAAGCTCTACGGACACCTCAGCGCGGTAGCGCTCCTGAACCCTTTGGATGACCCTTCGCTTTGCCTCGGCCAAAGTTAAGCCGGCAACTTTTATAGGTTCTACATATGGAACTATAAGCTTCCCCTCGGGCGTAACCGTCAGCTCGTGGTACTGGTTCACCTGCCCCCATATGTAAACTACGAACCCATCTCCTGGCCCCACGATGTAGGAGTCAGGATCCACCGGCCTGTCCAAGGCCACGACCCTCTCCACCCTCGGTCCCCTCTCCACAAGCTCGGGCCTCTCCCTCTCCTCCTTCAAGCTGGGGGCCCTAAAAGGTATCTCCCCGGGAAGAGCTGTCTCCTCGCTCCGGATGCTCCGGTCCAGCAGGTCCCACAGGTCCCTCGGCTCCTGGGCTGAGGTAACCCGTCCCATGAGGACCCCCAGGAGGATACACAACCACCTCATATGTTCCACCTCCTCAGTTTAAGGTTTCATATCATCTTGTATCCCACCCCCCTCACCGTCTCTATGAACCTCCTTCCTCCCACCTCTATCTTAGCCCTTAGCCTCCTTATGTGCACGTCCACTGTACGGGACCCCCCGAAGTAGTCCTCCCCCCACACTGCGTCCAATATAGCCTCCCTTGTGAAAACACGGCCCGGACGGGATGCTAACAACTTCAGAAGCTCGTACTCCTTAAGGCTGAGCACCACGGGCCTTCCGCTCAGGAACACCTCATACGAATCCGGATATATGACAAGGTCCCTGACCCTGATGCTCGCCCTTCCATCCTTCCCCCTCCTCATGGCCCTCGTGACCCTCAGGAGGAACTCCTTCTCGGAGGCCCGGGCGGAGACGAAGTCGTCGGCAAGTTCCAACTCTTCAAGGTCGTCCCCGTCGGGGTGCACGACCGCGATGAGGGAAGCCTCGAGACCTTTAAGCCGATGTACATCGTCCAAGTCCACCACCAGGACGTCGTACCGATCGGGGTCCTGCGGAAGGCCGTCCGAGAGGGTCACAGGGAACCTTAAGCTTATGGCCCCACCTACCCGTTCCCTAAGGGACCTGTCCTTCAGGGCTACGAGCACGGCCATGCTATCCCTTGAACCTATTGGTTATAGGAAGCCTCCAATCCTTCCCGAATGCCCTCGGCGTTATCTTTACCCCGGGCGGAGCCTGACGGCGCTTGTATTCGTTCCTGTCCACCATCTCCACGACCTTCCTTACGACCTCTTCCTCCATCCCTCCCTCAACCATCTCTCTAAGGCCCATATCTTGCTCTATGTAAGCCTTTATTATGGGGTCGAGGACCTCGTAGGGAGGGAGGGTGTCCGTATCCTTCTGCCCTGGGCGAAGCTCCGCCGAAGGGGGTTTCTTAAGGACACTTTCGGGTATCACGGGCCTCCCGTCCACCCGGTTCCTGTATTCCGCGAGCCTGTAGACCAAGGTCTTCGGCACATCCTTCAAAACCCCGAACCCTCCCGCCATGTCCCCGTACAACGTACAATATCCCACGCTCATCTCGCTCTTGTTCCCGGTGGTGAGCACGAGCCAGCCGAACTTGTTGGAGAGGGCCATAAGGAGGTTCCCCCTTATCCTTGCCTGGATGTTCTCCTCGGTGACGTCGGGCTCCATGCCCTTGAAAACTCCGGAGAGGGTCCTCAGGTACGCATCGAATATTTCCCGTATCGGAAGCGTCAAGAACTTGATACCCAAGTTCCTCGCGACCACCTCCGCATCCCTCACGCTCGCCTCTGAGGAATACTGGGACGGCATCGCCACCCCGACCACGTTCTCCGGTCCCAGAGCGTCGACCGCTATGACAGCCGTAAGCGAAGAATCTATACCACCGCTGAGGCCGACGACTACCTTGCTGAACCCGTTCTTGCGTACATAGTCCCTAGTCCCCAAAACCAGGGCCCTGTACACCTCCTCCTCGGGTCCGGGAGGTTCCCGCTTCGGTGGGGATATGGGGGGCTTCGGGGATGGCACGAGCTTGGGGACGGACACGCGGGGGACCTCGCCCTCCTTCAGGCTCACCCTCCTCCTCCTCGGGTCGTGCAGGCGCGTGCGGAAGACCTCCCCCACGGGAAGGTCCACGACCAGAAGCTCCTCCTCGAACCAAGCACCCTCCGCGAGCTTCTCCCCCCGCTCGTCGAACACGAGGCTGTGTCCATCGAACACGAGCTCGTCCTGCCCCCCGACCATGTTCACGAAGGCCACCATGACGATGTTGTCCGAGGCCCTGGTCGAAAGCATCCTCTCCCTGTGGTATCCCTTGCCCATGTGGTAGGGGGAGGAAGAGATGTTCACTATAAGGTCCGCGTTTCCCCTGAGGCTCTGGAAGTAGGAGGGCCCTCCGGGGTACCAGATGTCCTCGCATATGTTCACCCCGAAGGTGACGTCGTCCGAGGCGAAGACGGGATACTCCGAACCTGGCTTGAAGTACCTGTATTCGTCGAAGACCCCGTAGTTGGGTAAGTAGACCTTGTGGTATACCCCGATGAGCTTGCCGTCCGCCACGACCGCCGCGGCGTTATAGATATCGGCGTCCTTGTCCACGAACCCAACCACACATATGATCCCCTTCAACTTAGGAACGAGCTCCCTCAAGACATTCAAGTTCCCCTCTATAAAGCTCGGCTTCAAAAGTAGGTCCTCGGGAGGGTATCCAATGAGGGCGAGCTCCGGGAAGGCTACAAGGTCCGCCCCTTCCTTCCGCGCTTCCTCGGCGAACCTTAAGATCTTCTCAGCGTTACCTTCTAAGTCACCGACCGTGGCGTTCATCTGCGCCAAGGCTATCCTCAACATCGTCCGACCGCAGGTCTCACGAACTCCCATATGGAGGAGAACTTCACACCCAAGTCCCTCATATCCGCGATGAACCTGTCGAGCTTCGCGTAAGCCCCTTGAAGTCCGAAGTAGTGCCTGAGGTAGTATCCCTTAGGCACTCCCTTAACCCTCGGCTGCCCCGGGTCCACCTCCCAGGAATGGAGGTAGAAGAGGTAGTATCCCTGCTCCCTGAGGTACCTCCTGGCTAAGGCCTTAAACAGGGGAAGGGGGCAGAGCCTGAAGTACCCTCCACCCCCTACGGGGAAGTCCAACCCCATGAACTTGACCAAAGGTATCGGCACCTCCACGAGGTCCCCTATCCTGTAGAACCCCTTGCCGTCCTTCACCAACAGGTCCACGCTTCCGTACCTCTTGTTCCCGGTGAAGGGGTTGTAGCTCGAGTCGTACCTGTACCCGACCTCCCCGACTACCTTCGAGACCTCCTGCGTTATGGAGAAGCTCGGAGCCCTGTACCCCAGTACCTCCTTCCCGGTTATGTCCTCCAAGATCCCCTTAGAGCGTCTGAGGTCCTCCTTGAGCTCCTCCTCAGTCATACCGTATGTAAGTTCATGGGCGTATCCGTGGGAGGCCACCTCCATACCGCAGGACGATACCTCCCTTACGAGCTCCGGATGCCTCTCGGCTATCCAGGCGAGCACGAAGAAGGTAGCCTTTATTCCGTGTCTGTCGAGGAGCTCCAGCAACTTCAAGGTATTTCCCACGACCCTGCCCTCCCTTCGGTCCCAGTGTTCCCAGAGGCTCCTGTCTATGGCTCCTCTGAAGTTTTCCACCTGAAACCAATCCTCTACATCGAAGGAGAGAAGGAAGTTCATAGCAACTTCAGCCCCTTCCTCCTGAACGCTATCCCATGCTCCCTACCGGGAAAGGGGTAGTATCCCTCCTTGCCCTCCTGTGGCCTGCCCTGGAAAAGTCTTCCAGGGTCCTCCGCGATCTCGTCCAATAGGTCGAGCATGTATAGTGCGCTGAAGATCTTCGTCTTCTTTATAAGGTAATCCAAAGGTCTATCGTAATTTATCTTCACCTTCTTCTCTAAAAGTACCTCCCCCCTGTCCAGGTCCTCCGTCATCCTGTGGAAGGTCACGACGGCGAACTCCTCCCCGTTGTACATCTGCCAGAACGTGGACATCATACCCCTGTATTCCGGGAGCCTTCCGTGGTGGACGTTTATGCATCCGTATCGGGGGCTGGATAGGAGATCCTCAGAAAATATCTGCGACGCTGCCACGGATACTACAAGGTCTATCCCCTCCCTCCTTACGTAGTCCGCCACGGAGCCGTCGTTTATGTCCTCCACATGTTCGTACCCTATGCCGGCCCTCTTCAGGTACCCCTCCACCGTCCCGGTCCCGACCTTCACCCGCAGGAGCTTCAGGAGCAGCCTGAAGGTCCCCCACGCTCCGTAGAGGTCCAGAACTTTCTTCAACAGTCCAAATTTATTTCTCTGGTTCAGGGGTCTGAGGATGACGACCTTGCGGACCTCCACCTCGGGGTTGCGGAGGTTCTCCGTGAAGAACTTGAAGAAGATAGGCATATAGAGAGGATCTGCCTGCGTGACTATGAGCAGCCTCATGAGCGGTCGGATGGGGTTAGTTTCCCAAAATATAAAGCTTTCCTACATCATGCGCAAGGGATTTGACGCATCGGAAGGTTGACTTACCTATCAAGAGTTGTTATCTTGAGCTCCGTCCGGAGGGGACATGCTACCTTAGGCCGGTGGGGGTACGAAGTGGAAGGGATCCATCTGGACAAGTTGCTCGCCCTTGCGCTCGGGTTGGCCTTAGCCTGGGGGGTTTCCTTCTGGGCGTACCGACGTACGAACCCGCCGACCTCGGCCGCCCTCAGGAGGCTCCTGCTCGTCCTCCGGCTTGGGGGCATCACCGCCTTGGTCCTGTTCCTCGTAGAGCCCGAGGTAGAGTGGAAGGGAAGGAGCTACGAAAGGCCCAGGTTAGCCCTGCTCGTGGATATAAGCTCCAGCATGAAGTTCTACGGGAGGACCGAAGCACTAAGGGAGCTTCTCGCAGGGCCCCTCGCCGAACTCGGAAGCAAGGCCGACGTTGAGGCCTTCATCTTCTCAGGGGACTGCCGTCCCCTCGGCTGGAAGGAGCTCATCTCCATCCTTCCCGAGGGCTCCTCCACGGACATAGGTGGGGCGTTGAGGTACTTGAAGAACCTCGGGAAGAAGCCCGATGCGGTCGTCCTCATTTCCGACGGGGCGCACAACCTCGGCGAGGATCCCCTCCTTCCAGCCCGAGGACTCGGCGTTCCGGTCTACGCCTTGGGCATAGGCATCCCACGGAGGGCAAAGAACGTACAGCTCGCCGACCTTAGAGCGGACCCCATAGTCTACCTCGGGGATACCCTCAAGGTCGTCGCCTTCCTCAGGGCGTGGGGGATGGAGGGACGCATGGTCTACGTAGAGCTCGTTGAAGGTGGGAAGGTACTGGACCGCAGGGAGGTGAAACTTCCAGGAGATGGTAGGGAAAAGGAGGTGCTCCTCTCAGCTCGTCCTACCGAACCTGGCCTCCACACTTACGTCCTTAGGGTACCTGCGTCCGAAGGGGAGGTTTCGGACGAGGACAACTCGAGGCTCCTGAGGACCTACGTATCGGACAGGAGGGTGTGCATCCTCCTCCTGGCCGGGTCCCCGAGTCCGGACCTCGCCTTCCTCAGGAGGCTCTGGAAGGATAAGTTCAAGCTCGACACGTTCGTGCTGAAGGATGGGGGGTACTACTGGGGGAAGTCCCCTCCCAGCTCCGTGGAAGGTTACGATGTGGTCGTGCTCCTGGACTTCCCCCCCGGTCCCCTCGCCCCCCTTTCGGAAGGTCTGCACAGGTTCGTGAGGGAAGGTGGGGGACTGCTGGTGCTCGGAGGCCCGAGGGCCTTCGGTCCCTCCCCCTTAGACAACCTCCTCCCCCTGAAGCCCTACCCCAAGCCCCACCTTCGCGAGGGGAGCTTCGTGCCGGAGCGAACCCGGTCGGGAAGGGTCCATCCGGCGCTCGCTCTTTCGGACGACCCGAGGGAGGACGAGGAAATTTGGAGCGAACTTCCCCCACTCCTGGCCTGGAACCTCACCGGCCCTCCGAGGGATGAAGCCCAGGTCTGGGCTGTACATCCGGGGACGGGAAGGCCCGTCATGGCGTTCCGGACCTACGGAAGGGGGAAGGTTGTGGCCTTCGCCTGCGCCACCTTCTGGAGGTGGGACCTCATGATGTGGGGGACCGGGGGAACGAACAGGGCCTTTTCCCGGCTGTTCTGTGGACTTATGAAGTGGCTTTCGAAGAGGAGCCTGGGGGTGGAGATAGTCCCCGAAAGCTCGGTGTACAAAAGCGGAGAGCCGGTGATCTTCTCGGGAAGGGTCTACGACAGGTTCTCCAGGCCGGTGGAGGGGGCGAGCGTGGTCCTGCGCATCGACGGGAAGGAACTGCCCTTTAAGGAGGAAGGCCCGGGCAAGTACGGCCTTACCCTCCGGGGCCTTCCCCCCGGGGAACACCCCTTCGTGGTCCTGGCGAGGAGGGGGAGGGAGGACCTGGGCAAGGTAGAAGGAAGTTTACTGGTAGAGCCATTCTCCTTGGAGGATGTGAGGCCCGAAGGGGACGGGAGGGTCCTGGCCCGCGTGGCCGAGGTATCTGGGGGAAGGTACTTCACGGACGTGGACTCCCTCGTCAGTTACATAAACCTGGAAGGGAAGTACGTCGAAATGACCTATAAGCTTAGGTTCCGAAGGGGATGGGAGCTCCTGCTCGCTGCGGTGGTACCGCTCCTGGCCGAGTGGAGGATAAGGAGGCGCAGGGGGATGTTGTAGATGTTGACAGCCGTTCAGAGGAAGTGTACATTGCTGAGGGGGTGATGGCTATGCTCAAAAGGTACTTCCTTACAGCAGCGTTGGGCCTTTGGTGTCTGTCAGGCTGTGGAGGGGAGGGTGCCGGCCCATCGGACACGGGCAGGATATTCGTCAGGAACGACTCGAAGGCCACGGTGGACGTCACCGCCTTCGTCCACGGAGGACAGGGGGAGATCCGGACCTCCGTGGAGCCGGGGGAGGTCAAGGACGTCACCCAGATGGACCTGAAGAACGGCACCCCGGTCAAGCTCCACCTTAAGGCCCGCAAAAGCCCGGACGACCCGAGGGGTTGGCATCACTTCCAGCCCGAGGCCACGGTGGAGATCACTGTGCGGGGCAACGTGACCATCAGGGTCACCGGCCCCCTCATGTTCGGCAAGCCCCTCCCGTACGAGATAATGTAGGAGTGAGGAGATGGACGTGCTCGTGTACCGCAGGCCGAAGTCCGGAGAACCCCACAGGGGGGAGTTCGAGGAGGCGGGATATAACGCACTCAAGGAGTTACGGCCGGAACCGAAGGATATCGTCCTTATAAAGCCCAACGTGGTCCCCCAGGGCGGGGAGGACTCGGGGATGATAACCCATCCCTGGTTCGTGGCCGGGATGGTCGAATACTTCCGCGAGGCCGGCGCTGGTGAGGTTCTGGTCGGGGAGGGCGGATGGGGTAGGTCGTACTGGGACAGGAGGGACGAATGGGACCTGGAGGCCATATGGGACAGATCGGGATACAGGGAGATGGCGGATGTCAAGGGCGTGGGTCTGGTGGACCTAGAGGGGGACTGGGAGATGGTGGGAGTGCCCGAAGGGAGGTTCACGAGGACCCTACTCATCTCCAGGTGGGCGAGGAGGGAGGACGTGCTTTTAGTGGACGTTCCCAAGATGAAGACCCATAACCTGGCCATCACCACCCTCTGCACCAAGAACCTCATGGGCACGGTATTATGTCCGGACCGCCACTTCTGCGCAAGGTCGAGGGCTTACAGCATAGCTCGGACCGGCTCCTTGGCCCTCTACGAAGCATCCTTCTCCGAGCTTCTGACGGACTTGGCCTCCGTGGTCAGACCCGACCTATGCGTGGTGGAGGGCATAGTGGGAAGGGACGGGACCGGGTTCCACAGGGGCGAGAACATCCCGGCCTGGACGGTCGTTATGGGCCGCAACCCGATCACCGTGGACACGTACACGAGCTACCTTATGGGCTTTATACCTGAGGCCATCCCCTACCTCCGGGAGGCGGAAAGGCGAGGCTTGGGTACCGTGGACCCGGAACGCATCAGGGTCGAATGGGTGGGGGAACCTCCCTCCCCCGACGGACTTGGGTTTCAGGTCATCTCGTGGAACGGCAGGCATCCGGAACTTTACCGCGATCCCCCAAAGTCCTGGAAGTATCCTGAGGAGAGGTTCGATCCCCTGGCGGCCTACCGGGAGCTCAGTGCATGATATCCTGAGGAAGTGGTCCTTATGGCTTCCATCCTGTTCTTCCTTTTACCATCCTGTGCCGAAATAGTGTTGACCGAGGTGATGTTCGACCCATCCGGAAGCGAACGCTACGATGAGTTCGTCGAACTTTATAACGTTGGGCCTGATACCGTAGACCTTGAAGGCTGGATGGTGGGGGACGCCGAAGAGCTGGACAGGATCGTCCAGCTCGAAGGCGGGACCTTACTTCCCCCGGGAAAGTTCGCCCTGATACTGGATTCGGGTTACAGGGGGAGCTCCACCACCTACGACCCACTTCCTCCTGATGCCCTCCTCCTTACGATAGATGACGCCTCCTTCGGCAAGGGGGGATGGAGCAACTCCTCCCCAGAGCCAGTAAGGCTCGTCGACCCGGAAGGAAGGGAAGTTGCAAGGTACACTTACTCCTTGGGGAACCCTCCGGGATACTCCGACGAGAAGGTGGAATTGGACGGGGGGGATTCGCCCGAAAATTGGAGGGATTCCGTTGTAGAACTCGGCACCCCAGGACTTCCCAACAGTGTCTCTCCCCAAGCCCTCCTCCCGAGCCCCTACCGTGGTAGGGTGGTCATAAACGAGGTGATGTTTAAGGGGGAGGAATGGATCGAACTTTACAACGCCTCCGAAGAGGGCGTATCCTTGGCCTGGTGGTCGATCTCGGACTCCGACACCCTCCACAGAAGGAGGCTTCCGGCCTGCTTCCTGCCCCCGCACGGATACCTCGTTGTAGGGAGGCGGGGATACGGGCCGAGTTCCTGGCCCTCCCTTAACGACGCTGGGGACGAGGTATTCCTGTACGACGATCTGGGCAGGCTCGTGGAACGTATGGCGTACCGGGGCGACGGCACGGAAGGTAGGGAAGCCTCGTTGGAGCGGGTGAACCCTGCCTTGGACCCGACGGACCCGCACGCCTGGGCCCCGAGCGTCCCGGATGGAGGCACGCCCGGGGAGCGCAACAGCACATTTCTGGAGGTCATCCCCACGTCCGCCTCGGTCTCCGCCAGCCCTGACCCCTTCCAGGACAGGACCATCGTGACCTACGAGGTTCCGTCGGAGGCGAGCTACGTGAGGCTCTGGGTGTTCAATCCCCAGGGACAACCCGTACGAAAGCTTCTGGAGGGAGCCCCATCCGGAGGTGAGGGGAAGCTCGTCTGGGACGGAAGGGACGATAGGGGGGAACTGCTGCCCATGGGGATATATGTGCTCTACCTCGAGGCTATGGACCACCGGAGGCAGGTCCTGCACAGAGCTAAGGGCACGGTAGCCTTCGCAGGGAGGTTCACCGGGAGGTGAAGACCGTGAGGAAGCTATTATCCTTACTCCTTATCCTGACGGCAGGATGCGGAAGGAAGGCCCTCGGACCCTCCGAGGCCGGGAGGACGGTGCAGGGTATGGAGTTCGTGTTCGTGAGGTCGGGTACCTTCAGGATGGGGGATCTCTGGGGCGACGGTAACGACGACGAGCGACCGGTACACGCGGTGGAGGTGGGAGGGTTCTGGATGGGCAAGTACGAGGTCACCAACGCACAGTTCGCGGAATTCCTGAACGCCATAGGAGACGAGGTCTTGGTCGACGGGGAGCTGGTCTACTACAAGGGGGATGTCATATATGACCTCGTCTGCACGGGGTGCGGGGCCTGGGAGGATCGGATAATGTACGACCGAGGAAGGTTCTTGGCCCGTCCCGGCTACGAGGACTATCCAGTCACCTTGGTAACGTGGTACGGAGCGATGGCCTTCTGCGGATGGTTGGGCGGGAGGCTCCCTACGGAGGCCGAGTGGGAGTACGCCGCAAGGGCGGGAGGTAAAGAAGTCCGGTACCCCTGGGGCAACGAGGGACCCTACCACGACGGCAGGTACTGGATGAACTACGACCCCGGTCAGGACGACGCGGATGGCTACTGGACGACCTCCCCCGTGGGAAGTTTCCCTCCAAATTCCTTGGAGCTATATGACATGGCAGGGAACGTCTGGGAGTGGTGCCTGGACTGGTACGGCGAGGATTTCTACCTATGGAGCCCGAGGAAGGACCCCTCGGGTCCGCCCTCGGGGCTGGCAAGGGTGATAAAGGGCGGGTCCTGGAGCTTCCCCGCCTGGTACGGGAGGACTTCCTGCCGACAGATGCTCGACCCTATAGCGAGGTTCAACGACCTCGGGTTCAGGGTAGTCCTTCCTCCGTGATGTGGGATAGGGTCGTCTACCTTACGGAGAAGGGTATATCCGATGGGGCCTTCCCCGGGGGGGTGCTCCTCGTCGCGGTAGGTGGTGAGGTGCTCCTCCACAGGGCGTTCGGGCGCTTCACCTACGGGACCGACTCAACTTCAGTCCGGCCCGACACCATATACGACCTCGCATCCCTCACCAAGGTCGTGGCCACGACGTCCATGGCCATGGCGCTTTACGAGGACGGGAAGTTGGACCTGGACGAGAAGGTGAGGACCTACTTCCCTGAGTTCGAAGGAGGTCCGAGGGAGCTCGTGACCGTCCGCCACCTCCTGGCCCACTCCTCCGGCCTTCCGGCTTGGACGGACATATACAGGAGGGCTAAGGGGAAGGAGGAGTCCCTAAGGTGCATATGCGAGGTCCCCCTCGAGGCACAACCTGGCAAGAGGACCGTGTACAGCGACCTGGGGATGATACTCTTGGGGGCCGTCCTGGAGCGCATATCCGGCGAGCCACTCGACTCCTTCTGCCGTAGGAGGATATTCGAACCGTTGGGCATGGAGGATACACTCTTTAACCCTCCCCCTTCCCTGAGACCTAGGATAGCCCCAACCGAGGTCGTGCCCGACAGAGGTCTCGTGTGGGGTGAGGTCCACGACGAGAACGCCTGGGCCATGGGAGGTGTGGCCCCACATGCGGGGCTCTTCGGGACGGCCGGGGACCTCTTCAAGTTCGCACGGATGATGTCGGACGGGGGTACGAGACTCTTCAAGGAGGGGACGGTCCGCCTCTTCACTTCCCGGGTCCCGGGAAGCAAGAGGGCTCTGGGGTGGGACAAGCCGTCGGAGGGATGCTCCTGCGGCAGGTACTTCTCCCCCTCCTCGTTCGGCCATACGGGCTTCACGGGCACGTCGGTCTGGGTCGATCCTGAACGGAGCCTCGTGGTCGTGCTCCTGACCAATAGAGTGCATCCATCGAGGGAGAGGAAGGGGTTCCTCTCCCTCAGGCCCCTGATCCACGACGCCGTCGTGGAAGCTTTGGAAACCTCGAAGTAGTCATGGCGCTCAGCTTAGGGCTCATCCTACTCTTTGCTCCGTTACGGGCCTCTTCTGAGGACAGGTGGCTTTCGGAGGACAAGTTCTTCCACCTGAGCTTCAGCTTCGGGCTCGTGGGGTTAAGCTATACCGGAGCTAGGACGTTGGATGCTTCCCACGGGAGGGCCCTCGTGGGCGCGGCGTCCCTGAGCCTCGCTGTAGGCCTCTGGAAGGAGATCAGGGACAGGGGAGGGGAGGGATTCAGTTGGAAGGACCTGGCCGCAGATTGCTTCGGAGTTGTGTTAGGAGCCTGGCTTTCCACCTCGAAACTTCGCTGAGACTATGCACTGCGGGATCTTCGGCGTCTACGGATATGCAGAAGCGTCAAGGCTCACGTGGTTGGGGCTCTATGCCCTCCAGCACAGGGGGGACGAGGGGGCCGGGATAGTCTCTGGGGATGGGAGGACCCTCTACCAGAGGAAGGGGATGGGGCTCGTGGCGGAGGTCTTCCCGGGGCCGGAGCACCTGGAGCTCCTTAAGGGCCACCTGGCCATAGGGCACACGAGGTACTCGACTACGGGGGCGAGCGTGCTGGCCAACGTACAGCCCTTCGTGGCGAACTGCAAGGGGGAACTGTTGGCCATAGCCCACAACGGAAACCTCACCAACACCTACACCCTCCGCAGGGAGCTCGAGCGGACCGGATCCCTCTTCCAGACCACGATGGACAGCGAGGTCATAGTCCATTTGGCTGCAAGGTCGGAAATGGGTTCCCCTGTGGAGCGCATAGTCGACGCCCTGGACCGGGTGAGGGGGGCCTTCTCCCTGCTCTTCGCCACCAAGGACGAGGTCATAGTGGTCAGGGACCCTTACGGCTTCAGACCCCTCAGCCTCGGAAGGCTGGATGGCGCGTGGATCGCCGCATCCGAGACCTGCGCCTTGGACCTCATAGGGGCAGAGTACGTAAGGGACATAGAGCCGGGCGAAGTCGTCGTCTTCGGGGAGGACGGCATAAGGTCCCTCTTCCCCTTCCCCGAACCTCCTCACAGGGCCTTCTGCATATTCGAGTACATCTACTTCTCCCGGCCGGACAGCAGGATATTCGGAGACTATGTGGACAGGACCAGGAGGAAGTTGGGTAAAAACTTGGCATTAGAGCATCCTGTAGAGGCCGACATAGTCATATCCGTCCCCGACTCGAGCAACACGGCGGCCTTAGGTTATGCGGGCCGCTCGGGGCTCAAGTACGAGATAGGCCTCATCAGGAACCACTATATAGGAAGGACCTTCATCCAGCCCCACCAGGCGATAAGGGACTTCAAGGTGAAGGTGAAGTTCAACCCGGTAGGGGGGGTGCTGAGGGACAGGAGGGTGGTGGTGGTCGAAGACTCCATAGTCCGCGGCACCACCATGCGCCAGCTCGTGAGGATGCTGAGGGACGCAGGAGCCAAGGAGGTCCACGTAAGGGTCTCCTGTCCCCCCATACGCTTCCCCTGCTTCTACGGAATGGACTTCCAGACCCACGGAGAACTCATAGCGTCCAAGCGTTCGGTGGAGGAGATAAGGGAGTTCATAGGTGCCGACAGCTTGGGGTACCTGTCCAAGGAAGGCATGTTGGACGCCATGCCCGGGAACCCGGAAGACTACTGCACCGCTTGTTTCGATGGGGAGTACCCCGTCGAGGTCGAAGAGGAGACCGGAAAGCTCAGGTTGGAGGGGACAGTACTTTGAGGTGCCTCGTGGTGAGGCTGAGTTCGTTGGGGGACGTGGTGCTTGCGACCGCTGTCTTGGACCCCCTGAGGGAGCTCTTCCCCTCCGGGAGGATAACTTGGCTCACAGGACCTCCCTACGACTCCCTGCTCAGGAACGATCCACGGATAGACGAGGTGGTCGTATGGGAGGGAAGGTTCCCTTGGAGGCTCCTCAGGTCGGGGAGGTTCGACGTCGTTATAGACCTACACCGGATACCGAAAACCTTGCTCTTCTCGGCCTTGGTCCCGGCAAGGATGAGGTTGGGATATCCCAAAGCCCGCAAGCTCAGGATAGCATCGGTGAGAGGGAAGAGCACTTCGTCCGTCCCACATGTGGTCGCGAGGTACCTCGGGACCCTGGTCCCGCTCGGAGTTCGGACGGATGGGGAACCCCGGATATTCGTATCCGAGGAGGCCAGGACGCGTGCTGAGGGGCTCCTTTCGGACGTACCTACGCCGTTCGTGGCCGTGGCTCCCGGGGCCAAGTGGCCGACCAAGAGGTGGAGGTCGGAGGGCTTCGCGGAGGTGATAAGGAGGCTCATGGACGGAGGGTACGGCGTGATCCTTGTGGGGGACGAAGGGGAGGAGGAATTCTCGGAGGAGGTGAGGAGGATGGCGGGCAGGGACGTGCCTTCCCTGGTCGGCACGACCGACCTTCCCACCTTGGCCGGGGTGCTGTCCCTCGCCTCCGCGCTTTTGGGGAACGACAGCGGGCCAGTACATCTGGCCAACGCAGTAGGGACCCCGGTCGTGGCCATATTTGGCCCGACCCATCCCAAGCTCGGGTTTTATCCCCTCAAGGGGAGGGCGCTCACCGCCGACCTACCCTGCTCCCCCTGTAGCCTCCACGGCGAGGGGCCGTGCAGGAGGGGGGAGAGGATGTGTATGCGAGAGGTTACCCCCGACGACGTCCTGGTGACCCTGGAGGAGTTCCTCCCAAGGAGGTGGACATGAACGTACTTGTGGCCAACGTGGGAAGCACTTCCTTTAAGTACAAGCTGTTCGACATGACGGACGAGACGGTTCTGGCCGAAGGGAGGATAGAGAGGATGGGAGAGGCATCCTCCCCTGCTGCACACAAGGTTAAGGGGGAGGAGAGCTTCCGTGGGGAACTGTACATCCCCGACTTTCCTTCCGCCGTGAGGAACGCCTTGGAATATGTGGAAAGAGCCGTGGGAAGCCTATCTAAGCTTTCCGCCGTAGGCTTCAAGACCGTGCACCTTAAGGACGAACCCGGGGCGTACCTTCTGACCGAGGATGTGCTCTCCAAGATGGAGGAGTACAACTTCGTCGCACCCCAGCACAATCCCCCCTACATAAGGGCCATCCGTACTTTCAAGGAGCTCCTGCCGGACGTTCCCCTCGTGGGGCTCTTCGAACCTGCCTTCCACAGGGACCTCCCGGACTACGCCTACGTATACGGCGTCCCTTACAGGTGGTACGAGGAATACGGGATAAGGAGGTACGGGTTCCACGGGGCATCCCACAGGTACATCTCCGAACACGTCCCCGAGGTGCTCGGGGTTCCGGTGGAGGGACTGAGATTAATATCGTGCCACCTCGGAGGGAGCTCCTCGGTCTGCGCGGTCCTCGGCGGAAGGTCCGTGGACACTTCCATGGGCTTCTCCCCCCAGGAGGGCGTGCTCAACTCCACGAGGACGGGGGACGTGGACGTCTTCGCTGTGCTCTACGTTATGGAGAGGGAGGAGCTCACCCCCTCCCAGATGGCGGAGGTCCTCTGCCGCCAGGGGGGGCTCTTAGGCATCTCCGGGCTGAGCGGTGATGTTAGGGACCTTGAGGAGGCGGCCGAATCCGGGAACTACAGGGCAAGGCTCGCCTTGGAAGCCTTCTGTTACGGGGTCAAGAAGTACATAGGTGCCTACGCAGCTGTCCTCGGGGGGCTGGACGTCCTGGCCTTCGCGGGCGGAATAGGGGAGAGGGGGTGGAAGGTAAGGGAGAGGATATGCCGGGGGTTGGAGTTCTTAGGAGTAAGGATCGACCTCAAGAGCAACAGGAGCTTGGAAGGTGAGGGGCTCATCTCGGAGCACGATAGTCCAGTCAAGGTCCTGGTCGTCAGGACCGACGAGGAACTCATAGTTGCAAGGGAGACCCGGAAGGTGGTCGAAGGCCTCGGAAGGAGGTAAGCTATGGAGGAGAGGGACAGGAATTCCCAGCTCTTCTTCAGCCTCGTGGCCATGTTCCAGACGGCTGCTATGCAGCAGATGGGCAAGCTTATAAACCCCGTAACCGGTAAGATAGAAAGGGACCTAGAACAAGCGAGGTTTTCGATAGACATCCTCGGCATGCTCCAGGAGAAGACCAAGGGGAACCTCACGGACGAGGAAAGGAGGTTCCTGGACCACGTGCTCTTCGAACTCAGGCTGAACTACGTCGACGAGGTAGAGAAGGACAGGAAAAAGGAGGAGGAAGTTGAGAAGACCTCTGAAGCTGAGGCCGATACTGAAGGAAAAGATATGGGGGGGAAGGAACCTGGAGAAGGTCCTGGGAAGGAAGCTTCCCCCTGAGGTCAAGGTCGGGGAGTCCTGGGAAGTTTCTGAGCATATGGACGACGTGAGCGTAGTGTGCGAGGGTCCCCTCTCCGGAAGGGACCTCAGGGAGCTCATAAGGTCCTACGGAGGGTCGCTCCTGGGGAGCTTGGGGAGGGAGCTCTTCCCCGACCGCTTCCCCCTCCTCGTAAAGTTCGTAGATGCAGGGGAGAGGTTATCGGTCCAGGTCCATCCCGACGACGGCTACGCCCTCGGGAACGAGGGGGACCTGGGAAAGACCGAGGCCTGGTACGTCGTGTGGGCCGAGCCCGGGGCCGAGCTGGTGCTCGGGTTCTCGAGGGATACCTCGCCGGACGAGGTGAGGAGGTCCCTGGATGAAGGGACGGTAGAGGAACTTCTGAAGTGGGTCCCCGTCTCCGAGGGGGACGTTATCTTTCTGTCCCCGGGAACCTTACACGCCTTAGGGGAGGGGATATTAGTGTACGAGGTCCAGGAGAGCTCGGACGTCACTTACAGGCTCTATGACTGGGGGAGGGGGAGGGAGGTTCACATAGATAAGGCTTTGGACGTCCTAAACTACGGTCCCGTAGATCTTCCCAAGGCCAGGGGGCTGACCCTGGAGGAGGCAGGTGGTTACAGGACCTTCCTGGTCGCATGTAGGTACTTCGCTTTGGAGAGGCTGGAGGTGTTCTCCGAGATGGCGGGAGAATGCGACGGGAGGAGCTTCCACGCCCTCTCCCTGATAGAAGGGGAAGGGCTGCTCGTCTGCGGAGAAGGAAGCTTGGAGGTCCATAAGGGCGAAACTCTTCTCCTTCCGGCCGACCTCGGGGGTTACCGTCTGGAGGGAAGGCTCGTGGCCCTCCTGAGCTTCGTGCCGGACGTGGTCCAGGACGTCGTGGTACCCCTGAGGGAGGCAGGTTACGGGAAGTACGAAATAGGATCGGTGGTGAGGGAAGGTACATGTTCCTGAAGGGCAGGTACAAACACCTCAAGAGGTACAGGCAGATAGCCAGGGTGCTCTTTAAGTACGGCTTCAGCGAGATAGCCGACAGGCTCGGGCTCCCCTCGAGGCTCAGGTTGGGAAGGAGGCAGAGGAGGGCAGAGGAGGAGGTACGTAAGGTCTCCTACCCCGTGAGGTTCAGGATGGCTTTGGAGGAGCTCGGGCCCACCTTCATAAAGCTCGGTCAGGTCCTGAGCATGCGCTCCTTCCTCATCCCCCCCGAGCTCGCATCGGAACTCTCCAAGCTCCAGGACGAGGTGGCCCCAGCACCCTTCGAGGAGATAAGGAGGGTCGTGGAGGGCGAACTCGGAGGGCCTATCTCCTCCTTCTTCTCGGACTTCTCCGACGAGCCGATCGGCTCAGCCTCCTTAGCCCAGGCCCATCCTGCCTTGACGAGGGACGGGGAGGACGTGGTGGTGAAGGTACAGAGGCCAGGGGTAGAGGAGATAGTTAAAGTGGACTTAGAGATATTGATGGACATAGCTAAACTCGCCGAGAGATATATCCCCGAATCTGGTCGGTACGATCCGACGGGGGTCGTAAGGGAACTGGCGAAGACTACCCGGAGGGAGCTCAACTTCAGGAACGAGGCGAGGAACGTGGAGATCTTCTCCCGAAACTTTTCCGGCTTCGACGGAGTGTACATACCCCGGGTGTACTGGGACCTCTCCTCCACTAAGGTCCTTACCTTGGAAAAGATAAAAGGGATCAAGATATCGGACTTGGAGGCCATAAGGGCCTCAGGTATAGATCCTAAGGACCTTGCCATAACCGGGGCCAGGGCCGTACTGAAACAGATATTCGAGGACGGCTTCTTCCATGCTGATCCTCATCCCGGAAACCTCTTCGTCCTGGAAGGAGGCGTGATAGCTCCCGTGGACTTCGGAATGGTGGGTAGGCTGGACGAGAGGATGAAAGAAGAGCTCGCGGACGTGGCCTTCTACATCGTGCAGAAGGACGTGGACGGGATAGTGCGCACCCTCATAAGGCTCGGAACGCTCCCGGAGGATGCGGACGTCCGCTCCTTCGGGGCGGACGTGGCCGACCTGGTGGACAGGTACTACGGGCTCTCGCTCGGTAGGGTGGACGTGAAGGAGGTCCTCCAGGAAGGGTACGAGCTTGTACGTAGGTACAAGCTGAGGGTGCAGCCGAGTTGGATGCTTCTGGGAAGGGCGTTGGGGACGTACGAGGAGGTAGGGAGGATGTTACATCCGGACTTCGACCTCCTCACCATGGCCCGCCCGTACGTAAGGAAGCTCGTGAGGGAGAGGTTCGGTATAAAGAGGGGGTTGAGGGAGCTCGTGGGGATGGCGGACGACCTCAGGAAGCTAGCGAGGGTGCTCCCGTACGATCTGGAGAGGACCCTGGGGAAGGCAGCCAGGGGCGAACTCGGGGTGGAACTCAGGCACATGGGACTGGAGAGGTTCATAGACGAGTTGGACAAGGCCTCTAACCGCTTGGCCTTCGCCTTGGTCGTGGCCGCCCTTATAGTTGGCTCGGCCCTCGTCCTTCAGCTGAACCGGGGTCCCTTCCTCTTCGGATATCCCGCCTTCGGGGTATTGGGTTTCCTCTTCGCGGGGATATTGGGCATATGGCTCCTAATAGCGATCCTGCGCTCGGGGAGGATGTAGAGGACCTCCCCTTGGAGAAGGAACTTCGCAGGAAGCTCGTCCACATAAGCTCCCTGAGCATACCCTTAGGCCTATGGCTCGTGCCCGAGGTCCCAGCCCTTGCGATATTAGGGGGGGTGACCACCCTCTTCCTGGGGGCGGACATACTGCGCTTCTTCCGGACCTCCTTCCGTGGCTTCTTCTACAGGACCTTCGCCCCGCTCCTCAGGGCTCACGAGAGGAGGGACCTCACTGCCTCCACCTACCTCCTCCTCTCCTCCTTCATCTGTGCCTTAGTCTTCGGGAGGGATGTGGCGATATTGGCTACCTTATACCTCATATTGGGGGACAGCTCCGCCGCCCTCGCAGGACGACACATAGGTAGGACGAAGATACGTGGGAGGAAGACCTTGGAGGGGAGCCTCGTGGGGCTTTCCGTGAACCTGGCCGTAGCTTTCGTCCTTCCCCTCCTCCCATTCGAAGTTGAGGCAGCAGGGGCATTGGTCGCGGTGCTGTCCGAGCTCCTGCCGGTAGTGGACGACAACTTCGTGATCCCCTTAGCCTCCGGCCTTACCATGTACCTCCTATCCTGAGGGGTCATCATGTTGGACGAACTCAAGGAGGAGGTCTGCCGTAGGAACAGGGAACTGTCCCTTTACGGGCTCGTGGCATGGACGAGCGGTAACCTGAGTGGGAGGGACCCCGAGACGGGGCTCGTGGTCATAAAGCCGAGCGGGGTGCCGTACGAGGAGATGGAACCTGAGGACATGGTCGTGGTGGACATGAACGGTAGGGTCGTGGAGGGGAGGATGAGGCCGTCGGTGGACCTCCCACATCACCTCTTCCTATACCGGAACCTCCCGGACGTCGGGGGTATGGCCCACACCCACTCCCCCTACGCCACGAGCTTCGCATCCCTCGGGAGGCCCATCCCCGTCTACCTCACATCCATAGCTGACCTCTTCGGGGGGCCCATACCGTGCGCCGGGTTCGCCACCAACCTGGGGGACGACATGGGAAGGGCGATACTCGAGGCCAAGGGGAGGGGGCCGGCAGTGCTCCTCAAGAACCACGGGGTCTGGACGTTCGGCCGGAACCCGAGGGAGGCCTTGAGGGCGGCGGTGATGGTGGAGGAGGTAGCCAAGACCTGCCACCTCGCCCTCCTCCTGGGCAGGCCGGATGAGCTCCCTCCCGAGGAGGTAGAGAGGTGGTGGGACAGGTACCACGCGAGGTACGGGCAGGATGTCTGAACCTACCGCGGTCTACTCCGACTACAAGCTGCACTACGAAATAGACGGGGAGACCCAGGTCCCCCCGGAGGGACTTCCTCCTACGAGGAGGGCGGAGGAGCGAAGGAGGATAGATTTCATCCTGCGCTTAGGGAGGTTCGGAATGGGGGAGAAGGTCCTGGACGTCGGATGCGGGGCGGGTTGGGTTAGCAGGATGCTCTCCGAGGCCGGCGTGAGGACGTTCGGCCTGGACCTCTCCAAGAGGGGGCTGAGGAAGGCAAAGGGCGTGGCTCCCGAGGCGAGTTTCATCTTCGGGGACGGTTATTACCTACCCTTCAAGGACGGGAGCTTGGACGGAGCGGTGCTCTCCGAGGTCCTGGAACACCTGGTGGACCCCGGAGAGGTCCTCTCCGAGGTCCACAGGGTCCTCAGGCCCGGCGGAAGGCTCGTGGTGAGCGTGCCTTATAGAGAGGAGATAAGGTGGACCCTCTGCGTACATTGCAACCGCTTCACACCTATGAACGCCCACCTGCACAGCTTCGACGAGGGTAAACTTTTGGGGATG
>DTYS01000077.1 GCA_012961755.1 Candidatus Latescibacterota bacterium | reverse complement strand
TCCCGGAGGTCGTCTCCAGGTGCGCCGATCTCGTGACCCCGGGTGGCAAGGTGCTGCTCTTCGGAGTGTGCCCGGAGGGCGCTACCGTGTCGTTAAGCCCTTTCCAGATCTACCGCAGGGACATAACCATCCTCGGCTCCTTCGCCTTGAACTACACCATGGACCGAGCGCTGGGGCTATTGTCGTCCGGTTCCGTTAGGGTCGAACCTATGATCTCCCACAGGTTCCCCTTGGAGAAGTTCCCCGAGGCTCTGGAACTTGTAGGAAGCGATGAGCCGAGCCTCAAGGTGCTCGTAAGACCGTGAGGAAGAAGCTCTGGAGGTGGACGAGGCATACCTCTGCCTACCTTGCGATGCTCGGGCTTCGCCTCGTATTGGAGCGCATCCCCAGGAGGACGGCCCTCAAGCTCGGGGACCTGGGAGGAAGGTTGGCCTACAGGCTCCTGAGGACGGCCAGGAGGAGGACCCAGGAACACATAAAGATGGTCCTGGGGCTCAGAGGTGAAGAGCTTAAGGAACTCTCCGAGAGAGTATTCAGGGAGTTCGGAGCTAACGTCGCCGAGTTCCTGAGGTTGAGGGTGCTCCTCAAGGAAGGGTTGGACGGCTTGGTCCGTGCGGAGGGCCTGGAGAACTTGGACCGGGCCCTCTCGGAAGGGAGGGGTGCGATAGCGATAACGGGCCACCTGGGGAACTGGGAGCTTTTGGGAGCGTACCTGGCCGGAAAGGGATATCCCTTACATGTGGTGGGCAGGAAGCTCTTCGATGAGAGGATAGATAGGTTCGTAGTGGGGTACAGGGAGATGGCCGGGGTACACAACGTTCCGAGGGGGGAGGATGCGAGGACCCTGCTCAGGGTCCTGAGGAGGGGGAGGGTCCTCGGCCTCCTGATGGACCAGGACACCAAGGTCCAGGGGGCCTTCGTGTCCTTCCTGGGGAAGGTCGCTTACACCCCCTACGGACCCGTGAAGTTGGCCATGCGCACGGGTTCCCCTATAGTGCCCATGGCGCTCTACCGTGAAGGAGGGGGCTACAGGTTAGTGGTCCTACCTCCCATCCGACCCCCCCAGGATGTGGGGGAGGGCCTGAGGATGTGTAACGAAGCCTTGGAGCATCTCATACTTAAGCACCCTGAGCAGTGGACCTGGATGCATAGGAGGTGGAAGACCAGACCGGGAGGGGAAGATGCGTCGGTTCGTTCTGGCGACGATATGTCTTCTGGCTTGTTCCAGGGAACCTCAAGAGGTGTCGCCGGGTAAGGGGGGGCCCGTCCAGGAATCCTGGGAAGCGGAGATAAGGATAACTGAGGAGGGCAGGCCGAAGTGCACGATACTGGCCGAACACCTGCTCCGTTACGAAAACCCGGACCGCTCCGAGCTCGAGGGGGTGAGGGCCACCTTCTACGATAGGAAGGGGCGGGCTTCGATAGGGCTCACCGCGGAAAGGGGGGTCGTCTACGAACGTGGTGACAGGGTTGAGGTGGAGGGGAAAGTGGTCCTCACATATGGGGACAGCCTTAAGGTCGAGACGGAAAGGGCCAGATGGGACAGGAAGGAGGGGAGGATAGTGGCCGAGGGGCCCGTCAGGATAGAGACCCCCGAAGGGGAGGAGGTCGGGGAGGGGTTCGTGTGCGAGGCACAGTCCGGAAGGTGGTGGATGCGCTCCGTAAGGGGACAGGTACTTGCACCTTAGCCCTCCTCCTCTGCGGTGCATCTGGGAGGGTCTTCAACTTCTCGGCCGGCCGCACCGAGGTCCGGAGGGAGGAGGGAGGATGGGTGAAGGTCTTCGAGGACGGCTTCCGCGCCACCGACGGGACGGTCCTCCTCTCGGCGGAGAGGGGAGCCTACAGGGAAGGGCAGGCCGAGGTCGTGTTGGAGGGCGAGGTTGTGGTGGAGGACACAGCAGCCTCCCTCAGGGCCGGGAAGGTGGTCTACAGGATGGACGAAGAGGTCGTTGAAGCATCCGGAAAGGTAATGGTCGTATATCGTGGATGGAAGTTCAGGGCCGGAGAGGCCAAATACTTCCGGAGGGAGGGTTACATAGTGGCCGACGGTGGGGTCGCCCTCGAGGACACCTCGGGGGAAATATCGGCCAGGGCCCTCAGGGGGAGGTACGAGTTTGAGGGGAAGGGATATATAGAGAAGGAGGCCGTGCTTACGAGGACGGGAGCCCTGCTCTCCGCCGACAGGATATCCTCCGACGGGAGGAGGATGGTGGCGGAGGGGAACGTCCTAATAAAGAAGGGGAACATGGAGGCGACCTGCGGACGGGCCGAGTATAGGGGGGGCAACATGCTCCTCACGGTAGGGCCCTCGGGCTACATATCCGAAGGGGAGATCGAGAGCACCCTGAAGGGGGACACTATAGAGGTCTTCCTGAGGGACTTAGAGGTAGAAAGGCTCGTCCTGTCCGGCGGAGCGCAGCTCAGTTCACGAGGACCGGAGGGGAGCAACCTTCTTTCAGGAAGGAAGATAGAAGTGTTCTTAGAAGGAAACGAGCCGAAGAGGATATTAGTCCTGGGAAACGCCGTGGG
>DTYS01000076.1 GCA_012961755.1 Candidatus Latescibacterota bacterium | reverse complement strand
TCAGCCTCTGGCCAGGATTGAGAGGATCGATATTCGACATCAAGCGGTTGAGGTCATTATGAAACATATCCACAGTCAGGTACGAACCTTGGAGGCTCTGGAAGTGGGCCAGGATAACTGCCGAGGAGACGGAGAGCTTGGTTTCATGTAGCCTACCTCGTCCCCAAAGGGCACGCCCGACGTCGTGACCCTCCCCTCCGCAGCCAAGCACTGACGGGTTCCTGGATCAATTTGGCCACGTCCGTATCCTTGAAGTTTTATCTTCCCGAGGCTTGCATCTTGCCGGAAGAAACATTATCTTCGCGTCCGTAGCGAGGCTTCATACGACCTGGAGGCAAAATGAGGGAGCCCTTAGGGGACTGGAGGAGGACGCACAACTGCGGAGAACTTAGGGAAGAGCATGTAGGTCAGGACGTCGTGCTCATGGGTTGGGTGGCCAGGAGGAGGGACCACGGAGGGGTCATATTCATAGACCTGAGGGACAGGTACGGGATAACCCAGGTGGTCTGCAACCCCCAACACAGCCCCGAGGCCCACAGGAAGGCCGATAGGGTCCGGCCGGAGTACGTGATAGCCGTCAAGGGAAAGGTCGAGCCGAGGCCCGAGGGCATGGCCAACCCCAAGCTCCCTACGGGAGGGATAGAGGTGATGGTGGAGGAGATGAAGGTCCTCAACATCTCCAAGCCCCCTCCTTTCCCCATAGAGGACAGGTGTACGGCCGGCGAGGAGGTGAGGCTCAGGTACAGGTACCTCGACCTCAGGCGTCCCCCCATGCAGAGGAACCTCGTAGTCCGCCACAGGGCCTACCAGGCGGTCAGGAACTACCTATCTTCCAGAGGATTCTTGGAGATAGAGACCCCCTTCTTCATAAGGAGCACCCCCGAGGGTGCGAGGGACTTCCTCGTCCCCAGCAGGATAAACAGGGGAAAGTTCTACGCCCTTCCCCAATCCCCCCAGCTCTACAAACAGATACTCATGATAGCGGGGTACGATAAGTACTTCCAGATAGTCAGGTGTTTCAGGGACGAGGACCTCAGGGCGGACAGGCAGCCCGAGTTCACCCAGATAGATGTAGAGATGTCCTTCGTGGGAGAAGAGGATGTTATGGAGGTATCCGAGGGCATGATGGAGGCCCTCTTCAGGGAGACGGTGGGGTTGGATCTGAGTCCTCCCTTCCCGAGGATACCTTACAGGGAGGCCGTGGAGAGGTACGGGACCGACAGGCCGGACGTGAGGTTCGGGCTGGAGCTCGTGGACGTCGGGGACTTGGTCAGTGAGGGCGAGTTCAAGGTGTTCCTTAAGGCCTTAGAGAAGGGAGGGAGGGTTAAGGGGATAAACGCGAAGGGAGGGGGGAGGTTCTCGAGGAGGGAGGTGGAGGAACTTACGGAGTTCGTGAAGAGGTTCAAGGCCGAAGGCCTCGCATGGATAAGGGTAGGGCCCGACGGCCCCTCCTCCCCCATCGTCAAGTTCTTCCCCGAAGGGGTCCTAAGTAGGCTCTTAGGGAGGATGAGGGCCGAGTCTGGGGACATGCTCTTCTTCGTGGCTTCCGAGG
>DTYS01000075.1 GCA_012961755.1 Candidatus Latescibacterota bacterium | reverse complement strand
CAGCCCGTAGCTCATCATGTTCTGAAACACGTCCTCCTTCCTCATCCCGACCATATATAGACACCTTGCCACAAGGTCGGCCCACGTCTCCAGGTCCCTCCGGGTGTGGTAGACCACGGTGGGGGTGCCGGTCGTCCCGGAGGAGGCGTGGAGTCTGACGAGCTCATCCTTCGGAACGGCCAGGAACCCGTAAGGGAACCCCCTCCTCAGGTCCTCCTTGGTGGTGAAGGGTATCCTCCCGAGGTCCTCCACGCTCCTTATTCTCTCGGGCGATATGCCCTCCCTTCCAAGGACCTCCTTATAGTAGGGGGACGAAAGGGCTCGGGCCACAGTATCCCTCAACCTCCTCACCTGTAGGGCCTCGAGCTCCTCCCTGGGAAGGAGTTCCACCTCCCTTTCCCAGAACATGTTCCCTCCTTTCCCCTGTGCTTCAGCTATAAGATAATGACCATCGACCATGTCGGCAAGGGGTTCGTTCCCCTTGCGCTTTCGCTCCTTTTCCTGTATATTCCTTGAAGTAAGCTATGCTATCGAGGGTCCTGAGCAGCGCTGTTCTGGGGATAGATGCCTACATAGTCAGGGTCGAAGTGGACCTTTCGAGCCAGGTCCCCTCCTTCTCGACCGTTGGACTTCCCGACGGAGCAGTCAGGGAGAGCAAGGACAGGGTCGCGGCCGCGGTAAAGAACTCGGGCTTCCGATTCCCCCTCCGCAGGATCACCGTGAACCTCGCACCCGCCGACGTAAGGAAGGAGGGCTCTGCCTTCGACCTCCCCATAGCCGTGGGGATACTCGCAGCCTCGGGACAGGTATCCACGGGGAGGCTCGAGGACCTCGCCCTCTTAGGGGAACTCTCGTTGGACGGGACCCTGAGGCCGGTAAGGGGGGCGCTGCCGATAGCCGTCGGGGTGAGGGACGCGGGGATAAGGGGGTTGGTCCTCCCCAAGGAGAACGCACAGGAGGCAGGGATAGTGGACGGGATAGAGGTCTACGGACTCGGGAACTTAGAGGAGGTTGTGAGGTTCCTGGACGGGGAGGTGGAAGTGCCCCCCGTGAAGGTGGACGTAGAGGAGGCCTTCGGGGGGTACAGGGACTACCCCCTGGACTTCTCGGAGGTGAAGGGTCAGGAGCACGCGAAGAGGGCCCTCGAGGTGGCCGCAGCGGGGGGACATAACGTAATGATGATAGGCCCACCTGGTGCAGGTAAGACAATGTTGGCCAGAAGGTTACCTACAATCCTTCCCACGATGACCTTGGAGGAGTCCCTCACGACCACCAAGATCCACTCCGTCGCGGGCCTCCTCCCTCCGGACACCCCCCTCGTGGCCACACGCCCCTTCAGGGCCCCCCACCACACGATAAGCGACGCGGGACTCATCGGCGGAGGCACGATCCCCCGTCCCGGGGAGGTCAGCCTCGCCCACCACGGCGTACTCTTCCTGGACGAGCTCCCGGAGTTCAGGAGGAGCGTCCTGGAGGTGCTCCGCCAGCCGTTGGAGGACGGGGTGGTCACGATATCCAGGGCGGCCATGAGCGTGACCTATCCGGCATCCTTTATGCTCGTATGTGCCATGAACCCCTGTCCCTGCGGGTACTTCGGCTCCTCGGATCCGGCCCATACGTGTACCTGCACCCCCGGCATGATACAGAGGTACAGGTCCAGGATATCCGGGCCCCTTTTGGACAGGATAGACATCCACATAGAGGTCCCGGCCATAAGGCCGGAGGAGCTCACCAAGAGGCCCTCAGGGGAGTCCTCCTCCGAGATAAGGAGGAGGGTGGAGGAGGCCAGAAGGGTCCAGTGGGAGAGGTTCAGGGACGTCGAGGGGGTATACTGCAACGCGGATATGGGCCCAAAGGAGCTTCAGAGGTTCTGCAGGCTCGATCCCCAGGGGGAGGCACTCCTTAGGACGGCCATATCCAAGCTCGGGCTTTCTGCCAGGGCCTACGACAGGACCCTCAAAGTGGCCCGCACCATAGCTGACCTTACAGGCTCGGAGGATATAAGGCCGGAACATATAGGTGAGGCCGTGCAGTACAGGAGCTTGGACAGGGAGATCTGGACGATGGGGGCATAGATGCTAACAAGGAGGCGGTCGCTCCAGGTCAATGTCGGGGGGGTCACGCTCGGAGGCGACGCGCCCGTGAGGGTCCAGAGCATGACGAACACCGACACCCACGATGTGGCCGCCACGGTGGAGCAGGTAAGGAGGCTAGAGGAGGCCGGGTGCGAGATAGTTCGCCTGGCGGTCCCGGACGAGGGGGCGGTCAGAGCCCTGAAGGATATAAGGAAGGAGGTTAACGTCCCCATAGTTGCTGACGTCCACTTCGACCACCGCCTGGCCCTCGGGGCCCTGGAGGCCGGGGCCGACAAGCTCCGCATCAACCCTGGAAACATAGGAAGCAGGGATAAGGTTGAGGCGGTGGCCAGGGCGGCCAGGGAGAGGGGGGTGCCGATAAGGGTCGGGGTGAACTCGGGGTCCATAAGGAGGGACTTCCTGAAGAAGTACGGCCCTACGGCAGAGGCCATGGTAGAGAGCGCCCTCGAGGAGGTGAAGGTACTGGAGGAGGTGGGCTTCCAGGACATAGTTATCTCCCTTAAGGCCTCGGACGTACCGAGGACCGTGGAGGCTTACGAGCTTATAGCGGACAGGGTCCCCTACCCCCTCCACATAGGGATAACCGAGGCGGGAACCGTGCGCTCTGGCTCGGTGCGCTCGGCGGTGGGGTTGGGAATATTGCTCTGGGAGGGAATAGGTGACACGGTCAGGGTCTCACTCTCGGGCGACCCCGTGGAGGAGGTCAGGGTAGCGTACGAGATACTGAGGTCCCTGGGCCTGAGGAGGAGGGGTGTTACCGTCATAGCATGTCCTACATGCGGGAGGACGGAGATAGACGTGGCCTCCCTGGCGGAGAGGGTGGAGAGGACGTTGGAGGGGCTCGAAAGGCCCCTGACCGTGGCAGTTATGGGTTGCGTCGTGAACGGGCCGGGGGAGGCCAAGGAGGCGGATGTGGGCGTGGCGGGAGGAAGGAAGGGGGGCGTGGTCTTCAGGAAGGGGAAGGTGGTGCGGAGGGTCGAGGAGGGGGAGATCTTCGATGCCCTTATGGAGGAGATAGGGAAAATTGGCGAGGGTAAGGCCGTTCCGTGGGGTCAGGTACGACCCTTATAAGGTGAAGATGGCGGATGTGGTGGCCCCGCCTTACGATATAATCTCACCCGAGCTCAGGGAGGAGCTGCTCAAGAGGAGTCCCTTCAACGTCGTCCGACTCATCCTGCCCGAAGGATACCGAAGGGCCGCTCTCCTGTGGAGGAGTTGGCTGGAGGAGGGAGTCCTCCTCAGGGAGGACCGACCCTGCCTTTACGTCCTCAGGGACACTTTCAGCACCTTCGGCGGAAGGAGGATGACGAGGTTCGGGCTTTTGGCCGAGGTGAGGCTCGAGCCTCCGGGTGAGGGGAAGGTCTTCCCCCACGAGAGGACGTTCCCAAAGGTGAGGGAGGACAGGCTCAACCTCCTAAGGGCGACCGGGGCACAGTTCAGCCCCGTCTTCGGCCTTTACGAGGAGCCGGAGGGGGAGGTCGAAGGGCTCATGAAGGAGGTGCAGGCGGAGCCTCCCTTGGTCGACTACGAGGATGGAGGAGTCAGGAGGACCCTCTGGAGGATCCCTGAGGGGCCGGTGGCCTTCAGGATATCGGAGAGGCTGGAGGCCCCTCCCATCCTTATAGCGGACGGGCATCACAGGTACGAGACCGCTTTAGCTTACCGGAAGGAGTACGGGGGGGAGGGCGACGGGCACGAATATGTGCTTATGTACCTCGTGGACGTGAGGTCGTCCGGCCCCGTCGTCCTGCCCGTGCACAGGATCGTGCTGAGGGCCCCGGTGGAGGAGGACGAAGCCTTCGCGAGGTTGGGCAGGAGCTTCGAACTTTCCCCCTCCGAGGATCTGGCCCGCCTCTGGGAGGAGGTGGAAAGGGACGGCGCGTTCGGGCTCTACAGGAGGGGGAGGCTGTACAGGATGCGGCCGATGCAGGAGGCCGAGGATGCCCTTAAGGATTTACCCCCGTTCTGGAGGAGGGTGCCGGCCGCTGTGCTCCAGGCCCTGGCCTTAGAGGGTGCCCTGGGCATAACGCCGGATATGGTGAGGTCAGGGGAACATCTCAGGTTCACCCCGGATTTATGGGAGGCGATGAGGGCTGTGGACGAGGGGGAGGCCCTCATGGCCTTCATCGTCCCCCCCACGGAGATCGAACATGTCAGAATGGTCGCCGAGGCGGGCGAAGTGATGCCCCACAAATCCACCTACTTCCATCCCAAACCTCCCAGCGGGTTGGTGATGAGGGAGGTGAGGAGGCCGCCGTGCCCGAGGTAGTGAGCTTGGGGGAGGTACTGGTGGAGATAATGAGGACCGAGAGGGACCTACCCTTGGACAGGAGGGGGGCCTTCGTGGGCCCCTTCCCGAGCGGTGCCCCCGCCATATACATCGACCAGGTGGCGAAGCTCGGGACCTCCGCAGGGTTCATAGGGACCTGCGGCGACGACGACTTCGGAAGGCTCGTGGAGGGGCGCCTGAGGGAGGACGGCGTGGACACATCCTGCGTACGCTTCGCCGAGGGCTACACCACAGGATGCGCGTTCGTGGCGTATTCCTCGGACGGCTCGAGGAACTTCATATTCCACCTCCCCCATTCCGCCGCCGGGCTCTTAGGGCCCGAGGACGTGAAGGAGGATTACCTCGTAGGGACGAGGCTTCTGCACATAATGGGCTCCACACTTTCGGTCTCAGAACCTTCCAGACGGGCGTGCTACAGGGCCGTAAGGATGATCAAGGAGCTCGGCGGCCTCGTG
>DTYS01000074.1 GCA_012961755.1 Candidatus Latescibacterota bacterium | reverse complement strand
GGAGATGAGGAGGAAGGTGGGGATGGTCGGGCATAGACCCTTATTTTACGGGAAACTTACCGTTCGGGAGAACCTATTGTTTTACGGAAAGTTGTACGGTGTCCCTGAACTTCGCTCCAGGACGGAGGAACTCCTCGAAAGGGTCGGCCTGCGCCGTGTGGCCGACCTTCCCTCCGAGGTCCTGTCCAGAGGGATGGCCCAGAGGCTATCCTTTGCGAGGGCCCTCCTGCATGACCCCCCGGTGCTGCTGTTGGACGAACCGTTCTCCGGCATGGACCCCGAGGGGAGGAAGTTCCTCAGGGAACTTTTAGGTGACGAGGGGAGGACCGTACTTATGACCACGTACGACGTCGGATTCGGGGTACGATGGGCGGAGAGAGTGTTGGTCCTCGTCCGGGGGGGACCTCGGTATCTCGGTCCTCCTCCACGGAACCCTGAAGAGCTCACGAAGTTGTGCGAATCGGCGTTATGAGGGAGATACGAGCGATAGTCTGGAAGGACTTAATCTTAGAGTGGAGGGCTCCCGAAGGGCTCGTATCCTTAGGGGGGTTCTGTCTGGCGACCCTCCTGGCCTTCCACTTCGCCTTGGGGTCCGACCCTGCGAGGATGAGGGAAGCGGGGTCCGGGGTACTGTGGGCAACCTATATGTTGGCCGGCGTGGCCGGGGCAGGGAGGACCTTCGCCTCCGAGGAGAGGGACGGATGCATGGAAGGCCTGCTTTCCGCTCCCGTAGGTAGAGGGAACATATACCTGGGCAAGTTCTTAGTGGGTACGCTCCGGATGCTTTCGGTGGAAGCCCTCACCCTTCCTCCTTTCGCCGCCCTATACGGTCTTCCCCTCGGAGGAGGGAGGCTACTTCAGCTCGGAGCAGTTCTGATCTCGGGCACCGTAGGTCTGGTGGCCGTTGGTACCCTCTTTTCCGGCCTCACGCTTCGGACGAGGGCTCGGGAAGCTTTGCTTCCGGTCCTGACCTTCCCCATAGTCGTCCCTGTTATCATAGGTGCTGTGGAGGCGTCCCGTTCGGTGTTCTCCGGGGACTGGGACGAGGTCGACCGCTGGTTCAAGCTCCTCATCTCCTTCGATATAACTTTCTTATCCTTAGCCTGGCTCGTCTTCGGGTACTCCGTAGAGGAATGACAATCGGGAGGTGAAGATGTCCCGGAGGCTTTCGGTACTCGTGGTGGGAGACGACAACGAGGTTCTAAAAGCTCTGGCTCAGCTCGGTTGTGAATTCCTCGCCGTGAATGTGGACGATGCATTGGCCAAGTTTCGCAAAGCTCGACCTGATGTGGCCCTCGTCGAACCCCATCTTTTGGACGGGAGGAACTTTGTCCGAGAACTCCTCCGTATGGACCCGAACCTCCCTGTGGTGATAATTGCAGACTGCTCATGCGCCCCTTCGGCCGTGCAGGCTGTAAGGGAAGGGGCCTTCGAGTTCATCCTCAAGCCCTTCACGGAGGAGCATCTGGACCTTGTACTGAAACGGGCCTTAGAACGTCGCAGGCTGGCCGAGGAGGACCACCGACTGAGGTGCCAGTGCCGATACGACGAAGGGTTCGACGGCATAATCGGGAAAAGCCCGAGGATGTGCGAGGTGTTCGGGATGATCCGCAAGGTCGCCGGTACCGAGGCCAACGTCCTCATAGTGGGCGAAAGCGGCACGGGTAAGGAGCTCGTCGCCAGGAGCCTCCACTGCAGGAGCACGAGGGCCGATAAACCCTTCGTTCCCGTAGATTGCGCCTCTATTCCCGAAAACCTTTTAGAAAGCGAACTTTTCGGGCATGAGAAGGGAGCCTTTACCAGCGCCCATACCTCCAGGCCGGGGCTCTTCGAGTACGCCGACGGGGGGACCTTGTTTCTGGACGAGGTGAGTCAGATGAGCCTCCCCCTCCAGGCAAAGCTCCTCAGGGTCCTCCAGGAGAGGCAGTTCAGGAGGGTAGGGGGAAGGAAGTTGATATCCGTGGATGTGAGGGTGATATCAGCTACGAACCGGGACCTTAAGAAGGAGGTCGCCGAAGGGAAGTTCAGGGAGGACCTATATTACAGGTTGAACGTGATCACGATCTCCCTGCCCCCTTTGAGGGAAAGGGATGGGGACATATCCCTCTTGGCTAGGTACTTCCTCCGTAAGTTCAGCAGCACGAGCGGTAAGCCCGTAAGGGACATATCCGACGAAGCTATGGGGATGTTGGAGAGGTACCACTGGCCCGGAAACGTGAGGGAACTGCAGAACGTGATGGAGCGTGCCGTGCTCCTCACCGAAGGGGAAGTGATAACTCCCCAGGACCTCCCTCCCGAGGTGAGGAGCCCTCAGGTGCCTCCGTCCTGGGAGGAGCTGCCTTACAGAGAGGCCAAGAGGGCCTGGATGGAACGTTTCGAAAGGGAATACTTCCTCTCCCTCCTGCGCAGACACAACGGCAACATATCCCAGGCTGCAAGGGCCGCTGGGGTGAGCAGGAAGACGATACAGAGGTTCCTGAGGTCCTACCGCTCCGGTTCGTGACCGGTATGGAGGTACTATGGAAAAGTGTCAAGTCGGCCTTATAGGTTTGGCCGTGATGGGACAGAACCTTGCTTTGAACATGGAAAGTAAGGGCATCTCCGTGGCCGTATATAATAGGACGCCCTCCCGTACCGAGAGGTTCGTGGAGGGGCGTGCAGGGGGGAAGCACATAGAGCCAGCTTATTCCCCTGAGGAGCTTGTGGACATCTTGGAGAGACCTCGCAGGATAATCCTCATGGTCAAGGCCGGGTGGGCGGTGGACCAGGTTTTAAACCAATTGATGCCCCTCCTGGAACCGGGAGATGTGGTGGTGGACGGAGGGAACTCTTTCTTCCAGGACACCGAGCGCAGGATAAAGGAACTTGAGGGTAAGGGCATAAGCTTCTTGGGGACCGGGATATCTGGAGGGGAGGAAGGAGCCCTGAAGGGCCCGAGCATAATGCCCGGGGGTTCCAGAAGGGCTTACGAGCTTATGGAGCCCATCTTCGAGGCGATAGCTGCTAAAGCTAAGGACGGAGCCCCATGCGTGGCATACCTCGGTCCCGGTGGAGCTGGACATTATGTAAAGATGGTCCACAACGGTATAGAATACGGGGACATGCAGCTCATAGCCGAGGCCTACGACCTCCTGAGGAGGGGTCTCGGGATGGAAGCCGAAGAGATCGGGAGGGTCTTCTCGGAGTGGAGCAGGGGTGAACTTTCCTCCTTCCTTATGGAGATAACCGTCGAAATCTTCAGGAGGAGGGACGATGAGACGGGCCTTCCCCTCATCGACCTAATATTGGACAGGGCCGGCCAGAAGGGAACGGGCAGGTGGACGTCCCAGAACGCCTTGGACCTTGGAGTCCCCACGCCCACGATAAATGCAGCCGTTGAGGCACGCATAACCTCGGCGTACAAGGAGGAGAGGGTGAGGGCCTCCGAGCTGCTCGGTGGGCCGGATTCCCGGTACAGGGGCGACGCCGACGCCCTGGTCCGGAACATCAGGGAAGCCCTTTACGCGAGCAAGGTCTGCACGTACGCCCAGGGTATGTCCCTCCTGAGGGCGGCGTCCGGGAAGTACGGCTACGACTTAGACCTTGCGACCGTGGCCCGTATATGGAGGGCGGGATGTATAATCAGGGCCGACTTCTTGGACGACGTATCCCGGGCCTTTTCCCGGGACCCCGACCTCCCGAACCTCCTCCTCGACCCTCACTTCAGGAAGGAAGTGAGGGCCAGGCAGGAGGGCTGGAGGCGTACGGTGTGCACGGCGGCAAAGCTGGGGGTCCCCGTGCCTGCCACGGCGGCGTCCCTTGCGTACTACGACTCCTACCGCTCCGAGCGGCTTCCGGCCAATCTCATCCAGGCCCAGAGGGATTACTTCGGAGCGCACACCTACGAGAGGGTGGACAGGGAAGGGACCTTCCACACGGAATGGAGGGAGCTATGAGGGCGATGCTCCTGAGGGCTCCCGAACCCGCGGAGGAAGGCCCCTTAAAACCGGTCGAACTTCCCGACCCTGAGCCCGGGCCGGGGGAGATAAAGGTGAGGGTCAGGGCCTGCGGGGTCTGCAGGACCGACCTACACATCGTGGAGGGGGACCTTGACCTACCGAAGCTCCCCGTCGTCCCCGGACATCAGGTAGTCGGCGTGGTGGAGGAGGTCGGGGATGGAACCATGAGGTTTCGGGAGGGGGACAGGGTAGGCATCCCCTGGCTCTACGACACGTGCGGCAGGTGCAGGTTCTGCAGGGAAGGGAAGGAGAACCTCTGCGAGGAAGCCCGCTTCACGGGGTTCCACGTGGACGGGGGCTTCGCGGATTATTTCGTGGCTAAGGAAAACTTCGCGTATCCGATACCCGAGGGCTTCCCCGACCTGCAGGCAGCGCCCCTCCTATGCGCAGGGGTCATAGGATACAGGGCCCTGAGGCTCAGCGAGGTGAGACCTGGGGAGAGGCTCGGTATGTACGGCTTCGGAGCGTCGGCACATGTAACCATACAGGTGGCGAAGTATTGGGGTTGTGAGGTCTTCGTGTTCACGAGGAGCCTGGAACACAGGAGACTTGCGGAGGAGCTCGGGGCGGCCTGGACGGGAGGACCTGACGATGAGCCTCCCGAGGAGATAGACTCCTCCATAATCTTCGCCCCGGCCGGACCCCTCGTGCCGAAGGCCCTGAAGGCCCTCCGAAAGGGCGGAACCTTGGCCCTCGCAGGAATCCACATGACCCCTATACCACAGATGGACTACGGCCTCCTGTACTGGGAGCGTAAGGTGAGGAGCGTGGCCAACAGTACCCGCAGGGACGCGGAGGAACTTCTGAGGTTGGCAGCGGAGATCCCCATCCACACGGAGGTGGAGGTACATCGGCTCGAGGAGACCAACGAAGTGCTACTTAAGCTCAAGAGGAGTGAGATCCGGGGGGCTGCGGTTTTAGAGGTCTGAAACGATAAAAAAAAGCCCCACCGAAACCGGTGGGGCTTTCCTTTTCGGGATAGGTCAACGACGGCCTAGCTTCACCACATTTGCCGCCTGAAGGCCTTTGGGGGTCTGGACT
>DTYS01000073.1 GCA_012961755.1 Candidatus Latescibacterota bacterium | reverse complement strand
TGGCGGCGAGGATGTTGGCCAGGATGTATGGATATCAGGTAAGCGGGGAGGCCTTTACCGCCGGACTTCTGCACGATATCGGGAAGCTGGTCATGAGGGAGCACCTGAAGGCGGAGTTCCTGGAGGTGCTGGGAAAGGTTCAACAAGGTAAGGCCTTCTTGGAGGCGGAGAGGGAGCTTTTGGGGGTCACGCACGCCGAGATAGGAAACTGGTTGGCGGAGAGGTGGAACTTCCCGGCGGTTTTGCAGGAGGCCATCCTCTACCACCACGATCCCGGCAAGGCGAGGAAGGAACCCATGTTGGCCGCCATCGTGCACTTCGCCGATGTGATCTGTAGACATGGAAGGGTCGGGTTCAGCGGGGACCATGTGATCCCCCCCTTAGATGAGGCTGTGTACGATGTGCTTTCCCCCAAGCTCACTGAGGAGGGGGAGGTGGACATGGGGTTCTACATTTCGAAGCTCAGGGATGAGATGGAAAGGTTGGAAGGGTTCGTGGGCACGATCTTGGGCAAGGAGCTGGAACCTTCCCTTGGAGGACCCGTTGGCGGAGATAGATTCCCTGAAGCAGGAGTTGCGCAGGATAGTGGTGAGGTGGATTAAGGAAGGGAAGGGTGGGGAGGAGATGCCGTGGTTGGACGTCGTGTCCCAGCTCGTTCAGGAGTACGAGTCCCGGATACACTTCTTGGAAGGGCGTATAAAGAACTTGGAGCTGGACCTTTCCCAGAAGGAGAAGGACAGGAACGCTCTGAAGGAGTCCCTGGACGAGCTGGTCTCGCTTCATCAGCTCTCCGAGGGCATACGCTCGGCTATGGAGCCGGGGCAGGTTGTGGAAGCCCTCGTGGATATAGCGGGCAAGGTCGTGGACGTACACAGGGCCGGGGTCTTCCTCACGGATGGAGGGAAGGGGATGGAGGCCTTAGGCTCCGAGGAGGATCTGGAGGAGGTGGCCAAGGGGATGCTGGAGGACGGGATATTGGATTGGGTGATGCGCGAGGGGAGGCCGTCGGTCGTCCCGGATATGGAGGCGTCCGATGAGGAGATGAACTTCGTGGTCGTGCCCTTAGCGGTGCGGGACAGGGCGATAGGGGTCTTCCTCATCCATACATCCAAGCCCAAGGAAGATTTCACCCCGCACGAGATGATGTTGTTGTCGCTCTTGGCGAACCAGGCCGCCGTGGCCATAGAGCACGGCAGGGCCTATCGAGAGCTCTACGAGGCCCATCAGAAGCTGCGCAAGTCTCAGGCCCAGTTAATATACTCTTCGAGGATGGCGGTCGTGGGGGAGCTTGCGGCCGCGGTGGCGCACGAGATAAACAACCCTCTCCAGGCCATGTTGGGTTATGTGCAGCTGTTGCTGATCCAGGAGTCAGTCCAGGGGGAGGCGAGGGAATACTTGGAGACGGTGCTGAGGGAGGGGGAGAGGATAGCCGAGGTCGTGCGGGAACTTCTCAGCCTCTTCCGGAGGGAGGAGGAGGCCGGGGAAGTACACGTCAACGAGATCATCTCCAGACTTGCTGTCCTGATGCGGCACTCGCTCTTGGTGGACGGGATCGCCCTGGAGCTACATCTGGCGGACGACCTTCCTCCGGTTTGGGGCCGGGTCGATCGTCTCCAGCAGGTGTTCATGAACCTCATAGATAACGCCCGTAAGGCTATGCCACGAGGAGGGGTTTTGGAGGTGAGGAGCTTTCAGAAGGGAGGTGGGGTATGCATACAGTTCACCGATACTGGGATAGGGATACCCGAGGAGATCAGGAATAGGATATTCGAACCCTTCTTCTCCACGTGGGGAGGAACGGGACTGGGACTTTCGAGCGCAAGGGAGATCTTACAGGAATATCGGGGCTCAATAGATGTTTATCCCCGCTCGAGCGGAGGGACCACGGTCCTGGTGAGGCTTCCGGCGAGGGGATAGAAGATGAGATGGAGGTACATCTTCCTCTGGCTTCTCCTGCCGTCCTCGGCGTCTCCTGTGGAACTTCTGGGCATACGGGTGGGAAGACATCAGGGCTTCACCCGCCTCGTCTTCGACTTCGACCGCAGGGTGTTCTACAGCATGATCCGGGAGCAGGACAGGTTGAAGCTGTCCTTCATAGGAGCGGAGTGCAGGGGCGTAGGAGGGAGGAGGATAAGGGACAGGAGGGTGGAAAGGGTTTCCCTGACCCAGATGGGGGAGACCCTGTTGGCGTTGGTTTATCCGCGCGGCAGAACTGTGCCGAGGGCATACTCTATATACGAAGAGGGGATATTTAAGGTTGTTGTGGACCTATACGATTTCCTGTCCACAGACCTCTACATGAGCCGGGGAGTGGAATATTTAAGGAAGGGGCTCTATGAGGACGCCTTGGCCATGTTCCAGGCAATTTTGACCCTTTATCCCGACCATCCCATAGCACGTTTGGAGCTCGGCAGGACGTTAGAGATCATGGGGGACTACGAGGGCGCCTTACAGGCCCTCTGTGAGGTCCCGAGATCTTCTCCCGTTTGGGGTGAGGCTCAGGCCGAACTGGCGATGTTGTACGGGAAGTTGGGAAGGGAAGAGGAAGCGGCGGGTTGCTGGCAGGAGGTAGTAAATTGGGTCGAGGTGCGCTTCGGCGCTCACGAGGAAAGTCCGCGGAAGGGCCCGGACCGGCGGTGGGGGATCGTATTTATCGGATGTGCAGTTCTCATCGGGGTTGGAGGCGGATACGGGGTGTGCAGGGCTCTGGGCAGGCGCAGAAGTGTGGAACTGGATGAACCGCCAAGCGAGAAGCCCGAAGAGGAACCTCGGGACGACAAGGCGGAGCTGGTCCGCAGGATGGCGAGGAGGGGGGAAAGCAGGGAGGCGATATCGAAGGAATTGGGGATGAGTTTGAGGGAAGTGGAGCTGGCGTTGAAGCTTAAGGGTACGGATGCGGACATCTAAGGTGAAAACTTCGGGGGGAGGGATATGGATCTGGGAAGAGCCCAAAGCTCCGGCCCGGTTGCGGGGGCAACTCCGTCCGGGGCAGCGGGTCCCCATAAGGGCCCTGCGCAGGCTTTCCGATGGAAGGATGTTGGCGAAAGTCTTAGATGTGCAGGTGATTTTGGAGGCCGACTTTCCTCTGGCGGTGGGCGATACGCACTGGGCGATCGTAGGACATCTCGGTGACCCGATCGTACTGCGGATCTGTAAGACGGAAGGCCAGGGAATAGATGTCTTATGCTGAGCTTTATCTAAGCTGAAGGGAGCTACATCCATATGCTCGGGAAAACCGAACCTAAGGATGCGCCTATAGTTTCCAGGGTGTGGAGGGAAACCAAAGATATACGCCGCAAGCTCGGCAGGTTATTGGACCAGCCCCATACTCTCAAGGTCGTTATACACGATATGTCCTATGCTTCTGAGATCGTGGCGGTTACGTCTTCCGATGACGTGCTATGGTTGGTCTTAGATATGCTTATGCCTCAGGACGGCAACCAGTTGGTCAGGAAAAAACCTGTGGTCCGTTGTGAGGCCAGGATATTCCACCTCGGGTTGGAGTGGTCGTATCGGTTTCAGACCAGGTTGGAGGAGTTGTTCTCCTACGGAGGCATGTTATCCGTCCGAGCCCGCTTCCCGGATTGGATCGAGGAACAAGCT
>DTYS01000072.1 GCA_012961755.1 Candidatus Latescibacterota bacterium | reverse complement strand
TGTGGGGCCGTAGCTCAGCTGGGAGAGCGCCAGAATCGCACTCTGGAGGTCAGGGGTTCGAATCCCCTCGGCTCCACAAACTTAGGAAGGTAGTGTGCCGGAGACGACATATTTCGGTCGGCCGGGGATTTAATGCCCTCTGTCGGAGGCAGGGGTAAAGGTAAGCCCCGCGTGGGAGACCCGGTCGGAGCTGCCTGCCCCTGCGGATCTGAGGCGACAAGTGAAGGGCAGGTGCACGGCCGTTTTTCTTTTCTGATATGGTCTACCTCGTAAGCGCAAGGAAGTGGAGGCCCCAGAAGTTCGAGGAGATCGTGGGCCAGGAGCACGTACGGGTGACCCTCCAGAACGCCCTCAGGGAGGGGAAGGTCGCCCACGCTTACCTCTTTGCCGGTCCGAGAGGTGTGGGGAAGACTACGGTCGCGAGGCTACTCGCGAAGGCCCTGAACTGCGAGCATGGCCCCACGCCGGCCCCATGCAACACCTGTCCACAGTGTACGGCTATAACACAGGGAAGCAGTATGGACGTCTTAGAGATAGATGGGGCCTCCAACAGGGGGATAGACGAGGTGAGGGAGCTCAGGGAGAGCGCACAACTCGCACCTGCCGGAGGTAGGTACAAGGTCTATATAATAGATGAGGTACATATGCTCACGACCCCGGCCTTCAACGCCCTCCTCAAGACCCTCGAGGAGCCTCCCCGCCATGTGGTCTTCATCTTGGCCACCACCGAACCCCACCAGGTCCCACCCACAATACGCTCGAGGTGCCAGACCTTCAACTTCAGGAGGCTTTCCGTGGGGGAGATAGCCGGAAGGCTCTCCTTCATATCCGAGGAGGAGGGGGTCGAGGTGGAGGAGGAGGCCCTCGTGCTTATAGCCCGGAAGGCCGAAGGGTCCATGAGGGACGCCCAGAGTCTCTGGGACCAAGCCGTGGCCTTCGGTGAGGGAAGGGTGAGCCTGAGGTCGGTGCAGGAGATGCTCGGGCTCGTGGAGGAGGACCTCCTCTTCCGTTTAGGTGAGGCTATACTCAAAGGGGACGTAAGGAGGGGGTTGGAGGTCGTGGAAGAAGCCTTCGATAGAGGGGTCTCCTTGGGGGCCTTCGCCGACGGTCTGACCGAACACTTCCGCAACCTTCTGGCCGTCAAGGTCGGAGCACCGCCCGACCTTCCTGAGGAGGAGGTCGCACGGCTCAGGGAACAGGCGGAGGCCAGGAGCGAGGAAGATCTGGCGAGGCTTCTGGTAATGTCCTCGGATGTAGCCTCCGAGCTTCCCCGTTCCCCCGCACCGAGGCTGAGGCTTGAGGTAGGGGTGGTGCGCATGGCCAAAGCCCTTACCTCGGTGAGCGTCGAGGAGATGCTCGCACGGCTCGGCCGCTTAGAGCAAGGCCTGAAGGAGGGGACGTCGTCGGTCCGGGAGCCCGAGCAGGCCACGGAGGTCCATCCTCCAAAGGACTTGGAAGAGCTGAAGGGGCGCTGGGAGGAGGTCGCAGACCTTGTGGCCCGACGCAGTCCGAGGCTCGGAGCTTTCCTGAGGGAGGGGCGTCCTCGTAGGCTCGAGGACGGGATGCTGGAGCTGGCCTTCGGCTCCACCTTCCACAGGGACGTTGTGAACCGCCAGCGCAGGGTGGTCGAGGAAGCTTTGAAGGAGGTGTTCGGGACGAAGCTCAGGGTGCGGGCCCTGAAGGAGGAGGTGGAACCATACGAAGACGAGAGGATGTTGAAGAAGGTCTTAGAACTTTTCGACGGAGAGATAGTACATCAGCAAGGTTAGGCTGTGGACGCCCTCGAAAGGTTGATATCGGAATTCGCCAAGCTTCCCGGGATAGGGAGGAAGACGGCCCAAAGGCTCACCTTCTTCCTCCTCAAGGAAGACGGAGAGCGGGCTTCGTCCTTGGCCGAGGCCATCCTCGCTCTCAAGGAGAGGATAAGATATTGTTCGGTATGCTTCAACATAACTGAGGAGGACCCCTGTCCAATATGTAGGGACCCAAGAAGGGACCACAGCACCATATGCGTGGTGGAGGAGTCGGGCGACCTTATGGTCATAGAGAGGCTTGGGGTGTACAAGGGCGTCTACCACGTCCTCGGTGGCGTGCTTTCCCCCTTGGACGGGGTGGGGCCCGAAGACCTGCACATAAGGGAACTTTTGGAAAGGCTGAAGGAGGGGGTGAGGGAAGTTATCTTGGCCACGAACCCGACCGTAGAGGGCGAGGCCACGGCGCTGTACCTATCCCGACTTATACGTCCCTTAGGTATAAGGGTCTCCCAGATAGCCCGTGGGATCCCTATGGGAGGGGACATAGAGCTTGCGGACGAGATTACCCTCACGAGGGCCTTCGAGGGGAGGAGGGAGGTGGAGGGATGACTCAAAGATAAGGGGGAAAGATGTACCGCAAGGTGGACGATAGGATCGTGAGCATCTTGGAGGACATAACCGACGGGCAGGTGGTCAGGGACGAGGATCTTATGGAACCTTATTCCCACGACGAATGCGCCCTGAGCGAAATATGGAGGCTCCCCGAGGTGGTCGTTAAACCC
>DTYS01000071.1 GCA_012961755.1 Candidatus Latescibacterota bacterium | reverse complement strand
GTCCTGAGCCAGGATCAAACTCTCCATCCGGAGAGCAAAGGCCGAAACTTCCGGGCGGACCCTGTGCACGTTATTCCGTTTTCAAAGAGCCTCTCTTAGCATGGCATAATATACAAAAAATGATCCGTTTTGTCAAGAGGTTTAACCCCAACTTTTGGCTCCTGGGGAAGAAATACGAACTCAAGACACCCGATCGATGCTCTCGCAGCGCGGGATCACGGGCATGTCAGCACTTTACCAATACACTAAGAGTCAAGCGGGCAACATCCTCCAACCGTAACCCAGACCATCGTCCTGACCTAAAGATACATAAGGTAAGCCCCCTTGTCAACAATTTCTCTCCATGGTATGTTAAGCCATTAAGAGGTAGCTAAGCTCCACCAAAATATCGAAGTGCCATTCCTTCCCCGCAAATTTTGTCCTTGACATAGGGAGGAGCCTCTGATTATCTTAAAGCTGTCCTCACAGCGCAAGGCGTGAGAGGGTCGAGGGACGATTTCAAATTAACGTTTTGATAACTATGGATTTGAAGAAGATAGAACAAGGCGTAAGGTTGATACTGGAGGGCATCGGTGACGACCCGGAGAGGGAAGGACTCGTGGACACTCCAAAGCGTGTGGCCCGTATGTACGAGGAACTCTTCTGCGGCCTCGAGGCGGACCCTATAGGGACACTTAAGGTGTATACCACCGAAAATCGGGACGAGATGATACTCGTCAAAGACATACCGTTCTACTCCATGTGCGAACACCACCTCCTTCCCTTCTTCGGCAAGGTCCACATAGCCTACATCCCGGACGGGAACAGGGTCACAGGCTTCTCCCACCTCGTTAGGGTCGTAGAGAACTTCGCCAGGAGACCACAGCTCCAGGAGAGAATGACCACCGAGATAGCCGAGACCATAATGAGGGTGCTCAAGCCCAAGGGTGTCCTGGTAGTGGTCGAAGCGGAGCAAATGTGCCTCACGATGAGGGGGGTACAGAAGCCAGGAAGCAAGACCCTGACTTCGGCCATGAGGGGGATAATGAGGCAGGAGGCCACAAGGCTGGAGGCCTTCTCTATGATCATGGGAGGGAGACCATGAGCGAGCTTCTGCTCCCGGACGGAAGGAAGCTTCCTTTGGACAGGACCCTCATAATGGGGGCCCTTAATGTTACCCCTGACTCCTTCTCGGACGGAGGGTTATACCTCAGAACCGAGGACGCCGTCCGTCGGGCCGAGGAGATGGCCCAAGAAGGTGTAGACATAATAGATATCGGAGGGGAATCGTCGAGGCCTGGGGCTGAGCCCGTGCCCTTAGAGGAGGAGCTGAGGAGGGTCATACCCGTCGTAAGGGAAGTTGTCCGACGCCTTCCTGTGCCCATATCCGTAGATACCTATAAGGCGGAGGTGGCAAGGAGGGCCCTGGAGGAGGGAGCGTCCATAGTAAACGACATAAGCGCCCTTCGCTTCGACCCTGATATGGCAGATGTGGTCGCAGGGCGGGAGGTCCCTGTGGTCCTGATGCATATGAAGGGGACCCCGAGGGATATGCAGAGGAATCCTCACTACGAAGATGTCCTGGGGGAGGTTGAAAGTTTCCTTAGGGAACGGAAGGGAGCAGCGGTCGGGATGGGCATTCCCGAGAGGAACATAATCTTGGACCCGGGAATAGGCTTCGGCAAGAGGGTCCAGGACAACCTTCAGCTCCTCAAGAACCTGGAGAGGCTCGTAGCCCTCGGAAGCCCTGTGCTCGTGGGGACATCCCGAAAGTCCTTTATCGGGGCAGTCTTGAACCTTCCGGTGGAGGAGAGGCTCGAGGGCACGCTCGCGACTTTAGTCCTGGCGGTCGCCAAGGGGGCGAAGATATTGAGGGTCCACGACGTGAAACCTGCGGTAAGGGCTGTAAGGATGGCGGAAGCAATCCTTACAGCGTGAATTAGGAGAACAGGGGCTGCAAACCTTCGGCCCTCCTCATAAGTTCCTCCCTCTCCTCAGGATTCAACGGCCTGAACCTCCTCCCCGCGTCTAGGAACTTCTCCAGGAGCCTAAGGTCCCCCGGCGTCGGGGCAGCCGTCACTCCCTCCGAAAGCACGAACCAGAGGCTCATGTCCACGTCCTCCTGTGAATCAAACGGCTCGTACCAAGTCTTGTACCTCCTGTTCCCGGACCACCTCCCCTTGGCTACGGACTTTATCGCCAACGTCCCTATATCCCTCCTCCCTGCCAGATCGAGGAGCGGCCCATAGTCGTTCCGGGGGGTGCGATGTCTGGCCAGGACGAAGTTGAGGGGGAACATAACGGTATCGAAGTCGAACTTCTCTAAGGCCTTCAGGAGTGTGGAAGCGAAGTGGCCCGTTATGCCGATGCACTTTATAAGCCCCCTTTCCTTGGCCTCCAGGAAGGCCTCGGCAGCACCTTCCGGCCCGAAGATGGTACCTAAGTCCTTCTCCTCCACACCGTGGAACTGGTAGAGGTCAAAGTATTCTGCCCCAGTCCGCTCCAGGGACCTCATAAGCTCTTCATAGGCTTCCCCCCTGGACCGCTTTAGCGTCTTGCACGCTACGAATATCTTATCCCTGTACTTCTGCACCCACGGTCGGACTAAAACCTCGGATTCGCCGTACGTGGGCGCTATGTCGAAGTAGTTCACCCCGTACTCCAGGGCCTTCTCTATAGCCCTGTCCGCCTCCCTCCGGGACGCCCCACCTATGAAGGCAGCTCCACCGAAAACTACTATGGACACCTCAAGTCCCGTACGACCGAGTCTCCTCCTTTCCATAGGTCCCCCTTGAAATTTACTGCCAGGTTCCGGAGTAGCTCTGGCGATGGTTAAAGATAACCCACCTTTAGAAGTTTGGCAAGAAGTACAATAGGCTCCACCGCGAACAATCCTCCGGGTGAAGGATATTTTGACACATCTCCGGAAAATTCTCTTGCCTTGGACGCAAGGAATTATTATATTACCCATTCCATAAACGACCCTTCATCTGAAAGATAATCCCCGAAACGGAGGGCTGTGGAGTAATAAGTAGATAAGTCCAAAAAAGAAAGGAGGGTGAAGCAGTGATCCATGTGACGGTGCGCGAGGGCGAGGATGTGGAACAGGCCATCAAACGCTTCAGAAGGAAATGTGAACAGGAGGGGATAATCAAGGAGATCAAGAACCACAGATTTTACGAGAAGCCGAGCGAGCGGCGCCGTAAGGCCCAATCCAAGGCCCTTAGGAAGCTAAGGAAGGCCATGTTCATGCAGAAGAAGGGATCCTAAGTTACAGCCTTAGAACTACTAAGCTTACTGGTTTTATAGAGGGGTGGGGACGAACCTTACGAACCTCCCACCTTATGTGCACACCTGCGAGCTCGGCGGCTGTGTGTTCCGAAGACTTGTAGGTTAATATGCCACCTCCCTCGCTAAGGAGGGGGGTGGCATATTCTATAAGGGTCGGTAGGTCGGTTACCGCCCTGGCTAAGGCCCAATCGTAAGAACGCCTGTGGGCTGGGTCCCGGGCCAATTCCTCCGCCCTGGTCCAAATTACTTCTACCCCTTCAAGTCCGAGCTCCTCCACCACCTTCCTGAGGAACAGGGCCCTCATCCTCCTAGATTCCGCCAAAGTGATGCGGATGTCCCGTCGGAGTATCTTAATGGGAATCCCTGGAAAGCCTGCCCCGGAGCCTATGTCCACCGATCGGAAGGGACCTTCGGGAAGAACGGCCAAGGGGGCAAGGGAAGGGAGGATGTGTCGAAATACGAGGTAGGGCTCGTCCCCGCGCGAGAAGAGGTTGATCCTACGGTTCCAGGATAGGAGGAGCTCTAAGTAGGTCCAGAACTTGGAGAGCAATTCCTGAGAGGGGGAATATCCAAGGTTATGACATCCCTCAATCAGGGCCCTTTCGTCCTGACGTTTCACGTGAAACGTTCCGACCCTTCCTCAGGTGGAGCACTAAGAGGGAGAGGTCTGAGAACCTGACCTCCGATATCCTCGCCGCCTGTCCTACGGAGCGAGGCCTTATCTCCGAAAGCTTCTGGCGGGCCTCCGTGGAAAGGCCGTACACCGAGCCGTAGTCGAAATCCTCCGGTATGGGCAGGGAATCCAACTTCTCCAGCTGCGCTACCTGGCGCTCCTGCTTCTGTATGTAGCCTTCGTACTTTATCTCCAGTTCCGCCCCCCTCGCCACCTCAGGCTCCACCCCGTCCCCGAGGAAGGGCTTTAGGTCCTCGTAGGACACATCGGGACGCCTCAAAAGCTGAGCGACCGAGAGGCGTTCATTTCTTCCCAATATCCTTCCGACCTCCTCGGCCGGGAGGAACACGCTCCTCATCCTCGAGACAGCGGCCTCTATCCTCCTCCTCTTCTCCTCTGTCCTCCTGTACCTCTCCTCGGTGACGAGGCCGAGCCTGTACCCGTGGGGCACGAGCCTTAAGTCCGCGTTGTCGGGGCGGAGCTTGAGCCTATGTTCCACCCTAGATGTGAACATACGATAAGGTTCCTTCGTGCCCTTGGTCACGAGGTCGTCTATGAGGACGCCGATGTACGCCTCCGAACGCTTCAGCACGAAGGGAGGCTCCCCCATAACCTTAAGTGCAGCGTTTATCCCCGCGATGAGCCCCTGGGCCGCGGCCTCCTCGTATCCCGAGGTCCCGTTTATCTGCCCCGCTAAGAAGAGCCCCTGGACCAGCCTCGTCTCGAGCCAGTGGAAGAGCTGGGTCGGAGGGAGGAAGTCGTATTCGACCGCATATCCAGACCTGGTTATCTCTGCCTCCTCGAGGCCGGGGACCGTACGGAGCGCCCTCCACTGCACGTCCTCGGGGAGGCTCGTTGCGAACCCGTTTATGTACCTCTCCTCCGTGTCCAGTCCCTCCGGCTCGACGAATATCGGATGACGGGGCTTTTCCGCGAAGCGGACTATCTTGTCCTCTATCGAGGGGCAGTACCTCGGGCCTATTCCCACGATCTTGCCTGTGTAGAGGGGGGAGCGGTCGAGGCCGCTCCTCAGGGCCTCGTGGGTCCTCTCGTTCGTGTAGGTTAGGTAGCAGGTGGCGAGGTTCCTGACCTCCTCGGTCTCGAACGAGAAGGGTACGGGCGGCTCGTCCCCGGGCTGCGGCTCCATACTGTCGTAGTCCACGGTCCTCCCGTCCACCCTCGGAGGGGTCCCCGTCTTCAGCCTACCTACCTCGAACCCTAACCTCCTCAGACATCCGGAAAGCCCCCTCGCCGGGGGCTCGCCGAACCTCCCACCCGGGAAGTGGACAAGTCCAACGTGCAACAGGCCCTCGAGGAAGGTCCCGGTCGTGAGGACAACGGTCCTCCCGTAGAATTCGTACCCCGTCTCGGTCCTAACCCCCACTACCCTTCCCTTGTCCACCAGGACTTCGGTCACGTGTCCCTGCTTGATCTGAAGCCCCTCCTGCCCCTCTACCCTCCTCCTCATCTCGGCCCTGTAGGCTGCCCTGTCCGCCTGGGCCCTGAGCCCCCAGACCGCGGGGCCCTTCGAACGGTTGAGGACCCTGAAGTGGATCCCCGTGGCGTCCGCGGCCTTGGCCATCTCACCTCCGAGGGCGTCTATCTCCCTTACGAGGTGCCCCTTCGCGATCCCTCCTATAGCGGGGTTGCAAGACATCTGGCCTATCTCCTCTATCTTCATAGTTATGAGGAGCACCCTCATCCCCATCCTAGCAGAGGCCAGGGCAGCTTCGCACCCAGCGTGTCCCCCACCTATCACTATTACATCGTACTCCCTCATTTCCCCACGCAGAACTCGGAGAATATCCTGTCCAACACATCGTCAGGGGTGGTCCTTCCCAATATATCCTCTAAAGCGTCCAGGACCTCCTGAAGCTCCACCCTCAGGACCTCGTACGGCCAGCCCTCATCGAGCTCTCTAATGGTCCTCCTCAAAGCCTCCGATGCCCTGTCCAGCGCGGCCTTGTGCCGCTCCTTAGTTATAAGGAGCCCGTCGCCTTCCCAAGCACGGTCCCCCAAGACCACATCGAGCATCGTCTCCCTCAGGCGATCCAGGCCGTACCCGGTCAGGGCTGAGGCCTCAACTATGGGTCCATCTTCCAAGATACTCCTGACCTCTCCGTCCGAGACCACCCTCCCTTTATCTACCTTATTTATAATTATAACCTTCCTCCCACCTCTGACCAGCTCCGCCACCTCCTCGTCCTCGGGGGTCATGGGCTCGGAGCCGTCCAGCACGACCAGGAACAGGTCGGCGACGGCGGCCTGTCGCTCGGTCCTGGCCCTGGCCCGTCTATCTATCTCGTCCCTAACCTCACCTATCCCGGCGGTGTCCACAAGGCGGACCGAAAGCCCGTCCACCTCCATGGTCCCGTCCAGGAAATCCCTAGTAGTTCCTGGGACCTCGGAGACTATCGCCCTCTCCTCCTCAAGTAGTGCGTTCATGAGGCTAGACTTCCCAACGTTCGGCCTTCCAACTATCACCACCCTTATCCCCTCGCTCTCGACCCTTCCTCTAAAATAGGAGGCCCTGAGGGAATCCACGGCCTCGAGCACCCTCCCCAAGAGCTCCCCCAGCTCCACCTCGGGAAGTTCGACGTCCTCCGGGAAATCTATGCTCGCTTCTATGTACGCTACGGCCTCCACGAGGTGGGAGCGAAGTTCTTCAACCTTACGCGAGAGGACGCCGGAGAGCTGGGCATAGGCGGCCTTCCTCGCCCTCTCGGAACTGGCCTTAACTACGTCCGCTACCGCCTCCGCCTGGGCGAGGTCTATCCTCCCTCCGAGGAAGGCCCTCATCGTGAACTCTCCAGGCCTCGCAAGCCTCGCCCCCTTTTCCAGGACCATCCTGAGGACCCTCCTCGTGACGGCCATCCCGCCGTGGCAGTTTATCTCGACCACATCTTCGGTTGTGTAAGTGTGGGGGGCACGCATGACTGTGAGCAGGACCTCGTCCACCTCCTCGTCCCCGTCCACGACCCTCCCGTAGAGCATCCTCCTGCCGAGCACATCTTTCGGACGGAGCTTTCCCTTGAAGATGCCCTCGGCTATCTCCACAGCTTTGGGTCCACTTATACGGACTATCCCTATCCCCCCTACGCCCAAAGGGGTGGATATGGCCGCTATGGTGTCCCCCTCCATCATACAGAGAGCTTTCCCCTCCTCATCATATAGATCTGCTGGGCTATGGAGAGGATGTTGAACATGGTATAGTAAAGCACGAGCCCGGAGGGAAACTTTGCGAAGAGGAAGACCATGACGGCGGGCATCACGTAGATCATAGAAGACTGCTGCTTGGGGTAGAACCTCTGCTGGAAGAAGGTTGTGACCCCCATGAGGACCGGAAGGACGTAGTAAGGGTCCGGGGCCGAAAGGTCCTTAAGCCATAGGACGAACCTGGCCCTACGGAACTCTATGGTGTTCCTGAACACCGTGAAGAGGGCTATGAGTATCGGCATCTGTAGGAGCAAGGGGAGGCACCCTCCCATGGGGTTCACCCCGTGCTCTTTGTAGAGCTTCATAGTCTCCCTGTTGAGCCTCTGGGGATCGTTCTTGTACTTCTGACGGAGGGCAGCTATCTTGGGCTGGAGGGCCTGCATCTTGACGGAAGCTACATAACTTTTGTAGGTCAGGGGATACACAGCCACCTTCACCAGTATCGAGAAGAGCACGATCACCAGACCGTAGTTCGGGATCAATTTATGGAGCCATATGAGCGTCTTCAATATGAGCTTACCTATGGGCCTTATCCACCACCATCCGAGGTTCATAACCCTCTCAAGTCCTACGCCCAAAGCCTTGACCCTGTCGTATTGCAAGGGGCCCAGGTACCACATCCCTTCGAACATCGGGGAACTTCCCATCTCTTTGAGCTGGAAGGTGTAGAGCCTTTCGTCCGGATGGCTCCAGTCCCCTTCCACTCCCACCTCAATAACCTGTCCCCCGCTCGGAACGAAGGCTATGAGGAAGTATTTGTTCCTCACCCCTACCCACGACAACATCCCCTCCATGCCCTTGCTCAGGGATTTACCCTTTCCCACTTCGTATCCTTCGAGCTCCCCTCCCATGAAGACGTAGATCTTGGTATAGTTCAAATCCTCCTTGATATTAGGTTCTGTGACGGCTATCCCCCTCGTCCAGGAAAGTCTTCCTCTTAAAGGACCCTGTGCGCCGTATACCATAACTTTAAATCCGAGCGTATATCCGTCCGAGCGGAACACGAAATGTTTCGCCACCGTTATGTTCCCGCATGCGACCTTCATGACGACCTCCCTTTCCCCCTCCACAACCTCTACGGTATCCTCCCCACCGTACGAGAATTCGACGGAATCCAAGTTCACCCCATCTAACACTAACCCAGGACCGGACCTACCCCTGAGCAGCTCCAACGGACGTCCCCTCGCGTCCGAAAATTTCTTCAACCTCCAACTCTGCAATATGGCCCCCTTCGTATTCAACTCAGCTATGTAAAGGGGCGTCTCCACAAGGATGCCTCTGCCAACTCCTTCCCCATGCCTCACGACGGGAGGGGGGCGAAGTCCGACGGTCCCGGTGTCGGTGGAGGCCGTC
>DTYS01000070.1 GCA_012961755.1 Candidatus Latescibacterota bacterium | reverse complement strand
TTGGCGGATACTCCCTCCCTGTGCGAAAACTTCTCCCCCTCCCAGAGGGCGCTTCCGACCATCCTCGCCGAAGGGGAAAGGGTAGCCCATCCCCACCTCAAGCTTCCGGAAAGGCCCGAACTTCCGGATATATCGGTCCTCCTGCTCCACCTTCCTTCCGAGAGGACGAGGGAGTTATACGCCCTCAAGGAGGGTCGAAAATATAACTTCCTCCCCACCAAGGCGTAACCGGGCAGGGAGAGTGATATACTCGGGAGGGTGTACCTCTCCTCGTCCCTGTCCAGATATCGGACCTGCCCGAGCGAGAGGGAGAACCCCCCACCACCGCCCCAGCTTTGGCTCAAGGTGGCCGTGGAGCGGAGGGTCCTCCTCATCCTCACCACAGGGTCGAAGCGGACCTGCCTCAGGTAATCCTTATCGCTCACAAAGTGTCCTTCGGCCCTGAACTTGAGCCTCGGGGATAGGTCCTGGTCGTGTTTGAGCTCTAAGTCCCACCTCCTTCCTTTCTCCCTCCAGTTCCAAGATCCCCTCAGGCTTCCCCTCAGCTTGTACCTTAAGGCGTACCTGAACTCCGATGAGAGGACCAAACCCACCTTCTCGTAGACGTCCGCCCTGAGCTTCAGGTCCCAATAATCGCTCGGAGCGAAGTAATAGCCCACGTTCCTTATGTACCTCCCCTCCCTGCTCGTGCTGCCGTAGTGAGGCCTCAGCCAGCCAGAGTGTCTGTCCTTCCGTATCGGAAATATCATGAAGGGGAGCCTTAGGATCGGAAAGTTCCAAAGGTAGAAGACTACGGGACGGGCTATCACCTTGTCTTCCAGTATCACCTTCATCCTCGGGCTATAGAAATAATAGTGGGGAGGGTCCTTGTCGCAGGTGGTGTAAATACCACCCTGTACGTACAGGACCCCCTCCTCAGAACGCACCACCTTCTCCCCCCTATATATCCCCTTCTGGAAGCTCGTCCTACCATTCCACACCGCCCCCCTCCCGGTCCTGAAGTTGTACACCATCCGGACACCTTCGAGCTTCTCCCCCCCCTGGCGGAGCACCGGGGTCTGCGAGACCTCTCCCGAGGAATCCTTGAGCCCCTCGGCCACGAGGAGGTCCCTGTCCACAAAGATGGTTATCTTCCCAGCCGAGAGGGTCAGGTCCTTGTACCACATCTTGGCGTCCCCCACGAGGTCCACCCTACTCCCCTCCACGACCACCTCCCTTGCGGAGTACCGTACAGAGTCCGTGTACGTGGCTCCCCACAGGGACAAGGGGGAAAGCGCGAGAAGGAGGGCGATGGACTTTTCCACAAGCTTATCCACACACTTCACACCTCTTGTGGACAACCTCCTTGATATCGTACAAGTCCAGGTTTTTATTGATCATATAGGCACATCAATATCGAGACGGTGTGGAAAATCCTGTGGATAACCCTCGAAGTTATCCACAGGCACGGAACGCCCCTCCTCCAAGGACCTATGGAGGGCCACCAGATGTAAGCTGACCCAGGACCATTTTCCCGAGCGGTCCTTATTTCTGCTTCCCATGCCCTGTCCTCAGCCCGACGCGCTCCTTCTGTCCCATCTGTCCCATCCCTTCCTCCCGTATGCATCGTAAACCATCCTATGGTAACCCGCGTTTATCAACAACAGGGGCAAGAGGAAGGATGGAGTCCTCCCTGCGAGCCTGAAAAGGCGCGCGAGGATGGAAGGGCTGGAGTAGAACTGCAACCAGGCCCATTGCGTGCCCTCCTCGAGCTGTTCGGGGGTCATGTTCTTTGGACGAAAGACCGCATGGCCTATGTTATACATCGTCCAGTCGTTGGAGATGATCCTTCCTTCCCTCTCAAGCCTGGCCCTCAGGGGCGTACCGGGAAGTGGCGTTAGGATCCCGAACTGGGCGAGGTCCAGGCCGCTCTTCTTGGCGAACTCTAAGGTCCTCTCGAACACCCCGAGGTCGTCGTGGTCGAACCCGAATATGAACGCCCCCTCCACAACTATCCCGTGGTCGTGAAACCTCTTTATGACCTCCCTGTACTCCTCCACCCTGTTGAACCTCTTCCCGACCTCCCCTAAGCTGTCCTCCGATATAGATTCGAAGCCCACGAAAAGCCCCTTACATCCGCTCTTCTGTGCGAGCTTCAAAAGCTCCTTGTCCTTGGCTATCGTAGTGGACGCCTGCCCAGCCCACATTATGCCTTCGGATGCGAGGGCCTGGAATAACTCCTTCGCATACCTCCTGTCGCCGGCTATATTATCGTCCAAGAATCCTACGAACTTGGAGCCCATAGCTTCTATCTCAGCTATCACCTCCTTTACCGGCCTCATCCTGTACTCCCTTCCGAAGAAGTAGCTCACGGCACAGAAGCTGCAGCCGAACGGGCATCCCCTCGCGGTCTGGATGGTGTCGGTGGTAAGGTTTGCCTTCTTCCTGAGGAGGTCGCGACGGGGGATTGGAAGTCCAGCAAGGTCCGGAAACTTCTCCGAACGATATATCCCCTTCATCTCCCCCCTTTTGAAGTCCTCCAAAACCCTATGCCAGCATCCCTCCGCCTCCCCCACGACCACGGCGTCCGCATGCTGCAGGGCCTCCTGAGGCATGGCCGATACATGCATCCCTCCCATAACCACCCTCACCCCCCGGGCACGGAACCTGTCCGCTATGGCGTATGCCCTGGGGGCGGTGGCGGTCATAGTCGTTATCCCGACCAGATCTACGTCCGCCTCGAAGTCTATGTCGTCCACATTCTCGTCCACTATGCTGACCTCCCATTCCTCAGGGGTCATAGCTGCTAAGAGGGTGAGGTTAACCGGGGGGAAACGAAAGGCCCTGGCCCTCATCTTACGCCGATGAACATCCTCCCACGTCGGGCATATTAACATCAGCTTCACCTCTACCTCCTGTGTTGAGCCTCGAGATTTGGGTATATCTACGGCCCTGCTGGCAGGAAACAGTGCTTTCCCTCAGCATATACCTCCCGTCGACGGGTGGGCCACCAATGCTTGATTTTCTCCCACTTTGACACGATATTATCCTGCGGAGGTCCTCCATGTGCCGAGGTCTACACATAACCATGGTCTTCCTGGGCCTTTTGGGGTGCTGCCCAAGGCAGGGCACGATGGCCCGGCACCTCCGAAACCTTAAGGAGGAACTGTTCTCCCAGATCAACAGGGACAGGGCCAGGTACGGGCTTCCACTCCTGCGATGGGACGAAAGGGCGGCCGGAGTGGCAGAGGAGCACTGCAGGGAGATGCTCGAGGCAGGATACTTCTCCCATTGGGACCTCTCCGGAAGGAAGCCCTACCATAGGTACGCCCTCGCGGGCGGCACCGAGTACAACGCGGAGAACCTCGGATTCGCCTTCTACAGGCCGTCCGGTCCGGGGGACCACATAAATGTAAGGAAGGCGGCCTTCGAAAGCTACAAAGGCATGCTCGCCGAAAGGCCCCCCGAGGACGGCCACAGGAGGACCATCCTCAACCCCCACCACACACATGTAGGGATCGGCATCGCCTTCTCGGTCGACAGGACGTACATCTCCCTGCTCTTCCTGAGCAGGTACGTGAAGTTCGACCCCCCTCCCCCAAAAAGGGCCCGTCCGGACGAAAAGATCTACCTTTCCGGCAAGATATTGAAGAAGGACTATTCCCTTCAAGCCGTCCTCGTGTTCCACGAGCCCCTTCCGAAGCCCAGATCTCCCGAGGAACTGGAACGCTTCCCCAAGTGGTACGGCCTCCCGAATAAGAAGTTGGAGCTCAAACCACTCCTACCTCCGGACAAGCGCTACCAGGACGGCTCACGGGGTGAGGTAAAGGTGGAGGACGAAAGGTTCAGTTTCCTATTGTCCTTCCCGGAAGGACCCGGGGTGTACACCGTCGTGGCCTTCCTCAGGGATCCCAAAGGAGGTTCGTTTCCCGCGACCGAGGTCTGCATAGAGGTCAGGTAGGATGTTCTAAGATCAGCGTAACTGGGCCGTCGTTCTCTATCTCGACCAACATCCTCTCCCCGAACTCCCCGGTTGCCACGGGGATACCCTCGGCCTTAAGCTCCTCCACGAAAGTTCCGTAGAGGACCTGGGCCTCGTCGGGCGGAGCGGCCTCGGTGAAGCTGGGCCTCATGCCCTTCCTGGTATCCCCATATAGTGTGAACTGGGAGACCACGAGGGCTTCCCCTCCCACATCCCTAAGGGAAAGGTTCATCTTGCCCCGGTCGTCCTCAAATATCCTGAGCCCAGCACATCTGTGCGCGAGCCACTTGGCATCTTCTGGTCCGTCCCCCCTCCCTACACCGACCAACAGCACTACACCCTTGCCTATCTCCCCCTTCACCTCACCTCCCACCCGAACCCTCGCCGTCCTCACACGCTGGAGCACGATCCTCACCTCACCCTCCTGAAGAGCAAAAAATGTCCGATCCTGGTCTCGTATCTGTACCCTTCCGACACGAAACGATGGAACCTTGGGAACCTGAGCATCTGTGCGTAGGAGTCCAAAGGTTCGAATCCGTTGGGGTCCATAACTCCCACCAGTATGTAAGCCGGAGGTTCGGCCTCGAGCCCCTCCAGGAACTCCTCCCTCCTCCTTTTGAGACCCGAAAGCCTAAGGGAGAGGGGAGATTCCGTGAGAAGGAGGTGGTGGAAAGGATACTTCGTGGCCGGCTTCCTCTTGGAAAGGAAATATATGCCGGGCGAGAGGCCCCATACCAATATGGCGTCCCCCTCGGATGTGCGCCTTCGTATGTACCCTGCTATCCTCTCCTGCTCCGAAGGAGAAAAGGGGCCTATGTCGAACACTTCGAGGTAGGTCTCCCTGGAAAGCTTCCCCACCCTGTATTCCCAATCCGGCCCGTAGGCGGCCCTCCACCTCCTCCCTTCAGCCCAAAGGAGCACGGTGCAGGCAACTAAGAATAAGGCAGGCATAAGCTTGCGAACTCCTGGAGCGGAAACGGTCCACCGGACCGTCCGGACGAACCCCTTACCCGAAGCTAAGGCGAGGGGAGGTGCAGCTAGGAGGAAATGGTACCCTGCCAGCTGGCGTTGTACCACGACCCCAAGGAAGGAGAGGAAGAGCCAGGGGCCCAACCACCGGATCCTTCCTCCTGAAGATGCTATGCCGACCGCTCCGAAGAGCGCCACTACGGGGCTTCCTAAGATGAGCCCGACCACCCCCTTCCTTACGGTCTCGGCGAAACTATGTCCCTGCCCCGCGACGTACGCGTACTGCCTGCCGTAGGTCCATATCGCCTCCACGAGGTCGTCCAAGCTTCCCTCGGCCCAGAAATAGACCGATACTACGGTCCAGGGAAGGGCCACACCGAGGCTCATAAGTGCCAGCTTCCTCGGAAGCCCCTCATTCCCAAGCCAGAGTACTGGCCATCCGAGGGCGATAAGCGAAGCAGGAACCTTATACAGGGAAGCGATCCCGGTGAAGGTACCGGCGAGGAACGAGCGACCTTTGAGGGCGAAGTAAGAGCCCAAAGCCACGGGAAGACAAAGGAATACCTCGGCCTGGGCCCTGACCCAGAAACCTCCCCAGGCAGGGGAATTGAGGAAGAACACGAACAAGGAGGCCGAAGCCAGCCCCTCCCACCTGCCCCATACCCTCCTCCCCGAAAGGAAGAGCACCAGGGCCGTCGCCCCTATCCACAAGGCTTCGAGGGTCCAGATGGCTCCGGTCCCCTCGCCTAAGGTTCGAAAGGCCAAAGTATAGGTATAGAACACCCCAGGAGGCTTGCTGTCCCATATGTCCCTGTAAGGAAGCCAACCCCTCGGAACCCACCTTCCGAAACAGGCGAAGAGCCCCTGGTCCAAGCCCAGGGGCTCCCCCCAGCGCACATGTTCCAAAAGCAGGAAGCCTGCCCCAACACCCGCCACGAAAAGCGGGAAGGACGACCTTTTCAAAGGAATACCTCCCTCCCCGTACGTGAGGACTGGTATATCGCCGTAACTATCTCCACAGCGTGCCTGGCGCTTTCCAAGGTGATGTAAGGTTCCCGGTCCTCCCTTACAGCCCGTACCATGTCCTCCACCAACCATCGGTGTCCCGCCGATCCGACGGCCATAGGGTCCGAGGCCGTAGTGGCCCCTTCCTTCCTCCGAGGACCGTAGAGTCGGAGCATCTCCCCTTCCTCCTCCCTTCCTCCCCTTATCCTCCAGACCTTGAGGGTGTCCTCCTCCTTCATTATCGTGCCGTTCTCGCCGTAGAGGAGGACCATCTGGGGAAGACCTGGGTACGCACAGGTCGTTGTCATCAATGTCCCCACGGCCCCACAGGAGAAGCTGAGGATCGCCACCGTCGTATCCTCCGCCTCTATGTCGTGGGCGAAGGCCCCGTACCTCCCCATGACAGATCGCACAGGTCCGACTATCCACTGCAGGAGGTCCACCGTGTGCACGCCCTGGTTCATGAGGGACCCGCCACCGTCCAGGGTCCAAGTCCCCTTCCAGCTCCCGTGAGGGCCCTCGTAGTAGCTCCTTGCCCTCCACCAAGGTAGCCATGCGTTCACTCCTATGAGCCTTCCGAGCCTCCCCTCCTCCACAGCGGCCTTTATACGGCGGTTGAGGGGGAAGGTACGGGACTGGAACGTCACCCCAGCCTTAACCCCGGCCCTTCGCACGGCGTCTATAAGTTTGTCCACCTTCTCGACCGTGACGTCCGGGGGTTTCTCAACCAATATGTGCTTCCCGGCCCTGACGGCCTTAATCCCCATATCCGCGTGCATGCCGCTCGGTGTGCAGATGTTCACGACTTGGACCTCCGGGTCGGCTAAGAGGTCCTCGTAATTCCTATAGGCCTTGACCCCGTACTCGGACGCCACCTTCCTGAGCCTCCCCTCGTCGACATCGCACACTGCCACAAGCCTCGCACCTTCGGCATAGCTTACGGCCTTGGCATGGTGGGCACCCATTCCCAGGCCTACGACTCCGAAGCCGATTTCGCTTTCCACATTCTCCTCCTTAAAGTTATCGTTATACGCTCTGTACCGTCCTCCAGAGAATAAACAAAAGAGATCTCCAGATGTCAAGTCTTCCATCAAAAGAGTTGACAAAGGGAAGGGATCTTCGTTACTTTAGAAGTTCAGGGCAATGGAGACGAGGATCACGATAGTTACGGAACTTGCTGGAGCCGAGGTGTCGGGGCTTACCTTCGGACACTTCGTAGAGCACCTAGGAAGGTGCATATACGGAGGCATATGGCTGGGAAGGGGGAGCGAAGGAGCGGACGAGGAGGGTTACAACCTTCGTGTCAAGGAGCTCCTCAAGGACCTGGGTCTGGAGGTGTTGAGGTGGCCGGGGGGATGCTTCGGGGACCAGTACCATTGGGAGGAGGGGATAGGGAAGGACAGGAGGGTCAGGAGGAACATATGGTGGGGAGGGTACGAACTCCATGAGTTCGGCACCGACGAGTTCCTTAGGTACTGCGAAGAGGTAGGGGCAGAACCGTACGTCTCCCTGAACTTGGGCACGGGGACCGTTCAGGAGGCCTTGGATTGGATGGAGTACGTCTTGGGCGAGCGTCCCCTCTCCTACGCTGAACGCAGAGCCGAGAACGGAAGGGAGGAGCCCTATAAGGTCAGATATTGGGGCCTGGGTAACGAGACGTGGGGGTGCGGGGGAAATATGAGGCCGGAGCATTACGCCGACCTCGTAAGGCAATATTCTAACTTCATCAAGGCAGCGTTTCCGGATGTGAAGCTCGTGGCCGTGGGCCATACTACGGACTGGAACAGGAGGCTCGTAGCTAGCTTTTGGGAAAGGCCGGCACGGATAGATGCCCTCTCGGTCCACCAGTACACCAGGGCGAAGGAGGACTGGGACGAAGAGGACTACAGGAGGTGCTTCGGAAGCAGGGCGTGGAAGGAAAGGCAGATATCCGAGGCATGGGGGCTCATCACCGCCCTCTCGGGGAAGGTTAAGCTCGTCGTGGACGAGTGGGGGGTCTGGTACGACACGGCGAGGAGGGAGAACGGTCTAATACAGAAGGGGCACCTCAAGGACGCCCTATCCGCGGCCTCCGACCTCCACCTCTATATGCGCCATGCCGACAAGATAGAGATGGCCAACATAGCTCAGACCGTAAACGTGCTACACTCCGTGGTGTTGGCTGAAGGCTCCGAGGTGAAACCTACCCCGACATACTTCGTCTTCAAGATGATCAAGGGACATAAGGGGGGCAGGCTCCTTCCCGTCGTCCTGGAGGGCGAGAGGAAGTGGCCCGTCGAGGACCCTTCCGGCGGCGAGTACCTTTACCCCCTTCCCGATGCGGTCGCCACAGTAAAGGGAAACGAGGTCTCTGCATCCCTCCTCAACCCGTCCGAAGAGGACGTAAAGGTAGAGCTTTCGCTTTCAGGTGGGGATATAGGTTCCGCCGAGGCCGTGGCCCTCGTGGGCTCGGACCTTCAGGCAGAAGATGTGGAACCCGTGCCGGCCGAGGTCTCCCTTGAGGGTGGGAGGGCAAGGTTGAAGCTCGGTCCTGCATCCCTTACGATGGTACGTATAGAAAGGAGGTAAAATGGAGGGTATATTGGAATCCGTGGGGAAGCCGTACATGAAGGAAGTTCCCGAGTTCGGCCCCGGGGACCTCGTGAGGGTGCATGTTAAGGTCATAGAGGGTGACAAGGAGCGCGTCCAGGTCTTCGAAGGCCGGGTCATACAGCGTAGGGGCTCCGGGGTCTCGGAGACGTTCACGGTGCGGAAGATCTCGGGGGGTATCGGTGTCGAGAGGGTATTCCCTCTCCACTCCCCGAGGCTGGTAAAGATAGAGGTCGTGCAGAGGGGAAAGGTTAGGAGAGCTAAGCTCTTCTATCTAAGAAAGTTAAGGGGTAAGGCGGCCAGGATAGCTGAGAGGAGGTGAGAGTAAGGGCCGTACTGCCCACTTTACCGATGATGAAGATATGTCTCTGCGCTGTAAAAGCTTGATCATTATCTGCTTGACCCTAGTAGGCCTCGTGGCCATGTTGTACCTCGTCTCGAGGAAGGTCCTCCTACGCAGCTTCGGAGAGCTGGAACAAAGGGCGGTCTGGAAGGAGGTGAGGAGGGTCCTGAGCGTCCTATCGGACGAGCTTTCCACCCTGGACGAAATAGCTTACGACTGGGCGGCCTGGGACGATACATATAAGTTCATAGAGGACGCCAACGAGGACTATATCCGTTCCAACCTCACGGACGAAACCTTCACGGGGCTAAGGCTTAACCTTATGCTGTTCATCCACTCCTCCGGCAGGGTCGTCTTCGGCAAGGCGTTCGACCTTCTGGACGACGAGGAGGTGCCGGTCCCCCAGAGCGTACAGGAACATCTCAGGAAGGGGTCCCTGCTCCGTCATCCCGACACCGAAAGCAGGTTGACCGGCATCCTCCTCCTTCCCGAGGGACCGATGCTCGTGGCTTCGAGGCCCATCCTGACCAGCAAGGACAGAGGGCCCATCCGTGGGACGCTTATTATGGGTAGATACCTGGATTCCTCGGAGGTGGAACACATTTCCAGCACTACGCGTCTTTCCGTGGTCCTACGACGCTGTGATGAACCCCGGATGCCCATGGACCTTCGGGTCGTCATGTCCTCCTTGTCCGATGGGAAGCCAGTGGTCGTCAGACCGATAGATGAGGACCTGGTGGCGGGGTACGCCCTGCTCAGGGACATCTACGGGAACCCGGCCCTCGTCCTGAGGGTGGATGTACCCAGGGACATCTACAGACATGGAAAGGCCACCATCTACTACTTCATCCTATCCTCAGTAACGATAGGTGTAATCTTCGGCCTGGTGATGTTATCGCTCCTGGAGAGGCACATCCTCTCACGACTGGTCAACCTGAGGAGGGATGTTACGAGCATAGGTGGGGACCCTTCGTCCCGCTTAAGGGTAAAGGGGAAGGACGAGATATCGGACTTGGCCGAGGATATAAACAGGATGCTGGAATCCTTAGAGCGGACGAGGAAGGCCCTGATAGAGGGCGAGGAGCGCTTCAGGACCGTGACCGAGAGGGCTCTGGCTGGGGTTTACATCATCCAGGATGGAAAGTTCCGTTACGTCAACCCGGCCTTGGCCGAGATGTTCGGGTACACCCAGGAGGAGCTTATAGATAGGCTTGGACCTTTAGAACTTACCCATCCGGACGACCGCCCGTTAGTGGCCAAGAACATCCGCAGGCGTCTGGAGGGCAAGGTCGAGTCGGTCCATTACACCTTCAGAGGGTTATGCAAGGACGGCAGGACGATATACTGTGAGGCCTTGGGAAGGCACACCGAGTACAAAGGGGAATCGGCCATCATAGGTACGCTGTTGGACATCACGAAGAGGGTGCAGGCCGAGGAAGAGGTTAAACTCAGGATGAGGCAGCTATCCGCCCTGGTCCGGGCCTCCCAGAACATGGTCTCCTCGCTGGAGCTCGATCTGGTGTTGGAGGACATAGTATCGCTGGCCGGGCAGTTGACAGGTTCCGAGTACAGCGGGGTGGTCTTAGTGGATGAATCGGGTCGAACTGTCCAGAGCTTCGAGAACCTAAAGGGTGTCCCCCCCCTGAGGGACCGCATAAGGGACGAAGGGGTGACCTCCTGGGTGGTCCGTACACGGCGGATGGTCGTGGTGGACGACATAGGAAAGGACGGCTCCATAGAGCCACCGCTCGAGGAAGGAGCGCCGAGGAAGGCTAACCCTTCCTTAGTCATGGCCGGGATCAGGTCATTGGTCGGTCTACCTCTCGTCGTTAAGGGACGGCTTTTGGGAGTGCTGTACCTCCACAGCTCCCGTCCTAAGGCCTTCCAGGGCCAGCTGTCGCTCTTGACGGCCTTCGCGAACCAGGCTGCCATAGCTGTCGAGAACGCGAGGCTTTACGGTCAACTAAGGCGGATAATGGAGGCCGTCCCGGACGGGGTCCTCGTCCTAGACTCGAAGTTGAGGCTGTCCATGGCTAACTCCAGGGCGCTCGAGTTCCTCCCGCTTCTTACCGACTCGAGGATCGGCGATGTGCTCTCTAAGCTCGGAGGAAGGGCAGTTCGGGAGCTTTTGGAGTTCCCTCCGGATGGCATGCCCCGTCACGAACTGGTGGTACAAGACAGGACATTCGAAGTGGAGGCCCGTCGCGTAGAGGTGGGGCCCGAACAAGTGGGCTGGGTGATGGTCCTGCACGACGCCACGCGGGAGAAGGAGGTCCAGAGGAGGATGGAGCTTCAAGGGAGGCTCGCTGCCGTGGGACAGCTCGCTGCGGGTATAGCTCACGATTTCAACAACATACTTCAGATCATAATAGGCCGTGCGGAACTTCTGCGATATCAACCCGACCTGTCGGATAAGCTCAGGCCGGACATCGAGGCCATCCGCGAACAGGGACAGAAGGCTGCCAGGCTCGTCCGCCAGATCTTGGACTTCAGCCGCAAGTCCATATCGGTCCAGGGGCCCCTGGACCTGAAGCCCTTTGTAAAGGAGACCCTAAAGATGTTGCAGAGGGTCCTTCCTGAGAACATAGATATGGATGTGGAGGCCCCTGACGATGGGTATTGGGTAAGGGCCGACCCGACCCAGATGGAGCAGGTCCTTACGAACCTCGTCGTCAACGCGAGGGACGCGATGCCGCACGGCGGAAGGTTGAAGGTGGGACTCTACCGCCGAAGTTTAGAAGGTAAACCTCCGTTCCCCGGGATGACGTCGGGAGACTGGATCGTCGTGGAGGTCTCCGACACCGGAGTCGGCATACCTCCCGAGGCCCGACCCCATATCTTCGAACCCTTCTTCACCACCAAAGGGCCGGACAGGGGGACCGGGTTGGGCTTAGCCCAGGTCTACGGCATAGTCGAGCAGCATGGAGGATTCATAGATTTCGAAAGCGAGGTCGGAAGGGGAACGACGTTCGTGATCTACCTACCGGCGATCCGGGGTGAGGGGACAAGGACGAGGAAGGCCGAGGAGGAATTCCCGAGGGGCAGAGGGGAGAAGATCCTGGTGGTGGAGGACGATGATACGGTGCTCAAGATAATCAGGGAGATGTTGACGAGCTTGGGCTACAGCGTGCTCACAGCGACGAACGGCAGGGAGGCGTTGGAGGTATTCGAGCGGTATAGAAAGGAGATAAAGCTCGTGCTCAGCGACATAGTTATGCCGAAGATGGGAGGGAAGGAGCTTCTGGGCTCCCTCCGAAGGATCGACCCGGAGGTCAAGCTCGCCTTCATAAGCGGCTATCTCTTGGGCGAGGCCATCCCCGAAGGAACGGTTGGCTGGATCCAGAAGCCTGTACAGGTTCAGGAGCTGGCAAAATTTGTGCACAGGGTCCTAAACGTGCCCCCACCAGGAGCCCACCTTCGGACCTAAGGGCTCTGACCCTTATTATGTGGCCCGTGCGTTCCTCCGGATCCACCGCCACCCTTACGTAGTTATCGGAGAGTCCTACCTTCCTACCGCCGATACGGCGGTCCTCCACCAGGACCTCCAGCTCTTTGCCCACGAGACCCATGTAGAACTCCCTCCTCTTCTCATCCCCGAGCTCCCTTAGGAGCTTGGCCCTCTCCTTCTTCTCCCCATGTTCCACCGTCTCCGGCACCTTCCAGGCTTCGGTGCCGGGCCTCGGGGAGAAGGGGAAGACGTGGAGGTAGGAGATAGGAAGTTCCTCCAGGAAGCGCAAGGTGTTCAGGAAGGCAACTTCGTCCTCGCCCGGAAAGCCCACTATGACATCGGCACCTATACAGATGTCCGGCACCCTCCTGTGAACCTCCTCTATCCATTCCCTGTACTCCCCAGGGGAATATGGCCTCCCCATAGCCCTCAGTACCTCTCCATCGCCGCTCTGGAGGGGAAGGTGGAGGTGTCTGCACAACCTCTCCGAGCTGGAGATGAGCTCCAGAAGCTCCTCGGAAAGTCCCATGGGCTCGAGGGAGCTCAGCCTGAAGCGTGGCCCCTCCACCTCCTCGAGGAGGGACGAGAGAAGTTCGGGGAGGCTGGAGGGCGGGATCAAGTCCTTCCCGTAGGAGCCTATGTCCACCCCCGTGAGCACTACCTCCATGTGACCCGCCACGGCGAGCCTCCTGGCCTCCTCGACGACGTCCTCAGGGGGCCTGCTCCTGCTCGGCCCCCTTGCCAAGGGCACTATACAATAGGCGCACCTCCTGTCGCAGCCGTCCTGGACCTTGAGGAAGGCACGGGAACGTTCCGGAAAACCCGAAACCTTGAGAGGGATGGCAGAAGCCTTCCCCATCCCTAAAGCTTCTGCTGAATAAACAGTTAATTCAACAGTAGGGTAATGCCACAAATAAGCTTCAGTAGATTTTGGTTTAATCGCAATTAATGCTTTTACTTCCCATCCTTTTTTTAAAGCTTCATATAAAGCGAAAGTTGAATCTTTCCCTCCTGAAAACAAAACTGCTACTTTCATGCCTTTTATTATAAAACAAAAAATTTAAAAGATTGATGAAAGTGCCTCTTTTATTCTGTATAGCGCAGCATACCTTGGTGGTTTCCATTTTACGTTTGCTATTTTTGCTGAACGGTAAGAAGTGCCACCGAGATTTGGGTCCATCCATCCAAACGTGCAGGAGGAAAAGTTCTGCAAGAAGAGCTTTG
>DTYS01000069.1 GCA_012961755.1 Candidatus Latescibacterota bacterium | reverse complement strand
TTCTATAAACTTCCTTGGAGGGGTCCTCCTTATCCCTCCCCCTCCCTGAAGGCTGTCCCGTCCACGTCCTCCAGGCTCCCTCCCCCCTCGAGCGCACCTATGAGCTCGGCGAGGGTCCTCTCCCCCTCCCCCAGGACTCCGAGGTCGAAGGCCCGGAACCTCTCCATGGTCTCCTGGGGCACGGCGGTCACGTGTGGGCCCCCGACTATGACCTTAACGTCTGGGTTCGAGGCCTTTATCCCCTCGGCCAGCTCCCCGGCCCGAAGTATCGTGAGGGTCGTGGAGGTTATGCCGACGTATCTCGGGGATATCTCGTCTATCACCTTCAAGGTCTCCCCTAAGGAGAGGCCGAGAGCGGAGGCCTCGACCACGTAAGGCCTGAACCCCTCCTTCCTCAGGAAAGCGGCCAGGTAAAGCAGGCCCAGGGCCGGCATTGAACTTCCAGCCCCTGCCAAGGGACCGTACCTGATCCTGAGGGAGATGGGAGGCGTCAGGAGCACGACCCTGACCTCGGACCTCGATCCCATTTCCTACCTTCCCCCCTCCAACTTCTTGAGTATGGAGGAGATGTAGTTAGCCCTTGGCCCTTCTGGCTCCAGCTCCAAAGCCCTCCTGAAGCAGGAGATGGCCTTCCCCTCCTCCTTCATCCTCAGATAGACGCTTCCTAGGAGGCCGTAGGCGTACGCGAAGTCCGGCCTGAGATTCAAGGCCCTCCTGAGGGCCTCCTCCGCCCGGCCGTACTCCTTGGTCATCGTGTATAGCTTACCCAAGTTCACGTATCCTATAGCGTACCCTGGGTCGAGCTTTAAGGCCCTCCTGAGCGCGGACAGGGCATCCTCGTACATACCCTCCTTGGCATATGTTATGGCGAGGTTGTTGTACGCCTTTACGAAGTTTGGGTCTAACCTTACGGCCTCCTTATATGCAGCTATCGCGTCTTCGTACATCCCCAGGTTATCGTACGCTATGCCTAGGTTGTTGTAAGCAAGTGCGAACTTTGGGTGCATCCTTATGGCCTTAAGGTAGTACCTTACGGCCTCCTGGGGCTTCCCCTCCTTAAGGAGGACGTTGCCTATCCCGTAATAGGCCCTCACGTAGTGGGGGTCTATCTCCTCCAATATCAGCCTGTACTCCTTCAGGGCATCGTCGAGCCTGCCGAGCTTCTCGTAGGAATCCGCCAGGTTGTTGTGAGGCCTGGCCTTCTTCGGCGACTTCTTCACAGCGTCGCTCCAGAGGGCGAGGGGGCTTCTGTAGACCTCGTTCCTCTTTATAGTCCCTACGCAGAAGGCCAACGCCACGGCCCCCAACGTCCCGAAGGCGAGCTTGGGCTTTGGCCCGGTGAGCTTGAATATTATGTAGGGGATGACCACGGAGAACCCCAACCCCGGAAGGTACAGCCTGTGTTCCGCGGCCACGTCCAGGAGGGGCACGAAGCTGGACGTGGGGGATATGGTTATAAGGAACCAGCTAAGGCCGAAGGACAGGAGCCTGTCCTTCCTGAAGGTCCTAAGGATCGTGTACACCATGCCAGCTAGTACCGCGGCGGAGAGGATGGAGCGAGGATCGAGCAGGGATGTGCACATCGGGAAGTCGGGATCTATGTTCAGGCCCACGGGAAGGAAGAGGCGGACCAGGTAATAGCGGACTATAACGTTCATCTGGGTTAGGAGGTTCACGTGGAAGCTCCTAACCGTCGCATCCGGGATGGAGGCTATTATGCCCCCGTGGAGGTGACGGTACGTAAGGTAAGCCCCGGCCAAGGAGGCGAGCCCCAGGAACTGCCACCTGTACCTCAGCACGAACCTCAAGGGGTTGCGTTCCTCTGCCACGAAGTAATATATGTAGGCCACGCACATAGCAGGAAGGGTTATTATGATCGCCTTTGTCCCGGCACCCAGCAGGAACGCTATCCCGCACCCTGCCATGAGCGCGAGCTTGGCCCTCCCGGGCCGAAGGGACCTGACGAAGAGGAAGAAGCCGAGCACGTAGAAGAAGGAGGCAAGGAGGGAGGACCTGCTCACTATGTACGTGACGGCCTCGGTGTTCACGGGATGTACAGCGAAAGTCAGGGCCGAGGCCAGGGGGAGGTACGTGCTGAGGAAGGTGGGACCTTTTCCTACCAGGTCGCACAGCACGAAGTATAGCAGGACGACGACCGACATATGAAGGACGAGGTTGACCAGGTGGTAGCCGAAGACCTCCGTCCCTCCGAGGTAGTAGTTCAGGGCGAAGGTCGCCTGAAGCACGCCCCTGGAGAGGTAATGACTTACCAGGAGCCTTGGGATGTACTCCACGTGCTTTATCAGGGGGTTCTCGAGTATGGCCTTCTCATCGTCGAAGTGCCAGGAGCCTTGAAAGGAGTTGACGTAGGCCACCGCTGTGGCGCAGAGGAGAAGGGCCACCGCAAAGGGCCGGGAACTTAAATTCCTGAGCATACTACCACCTCGATAGGTGGGCAACCCAGAGGCCCAGGAGGAGCCCGTAACCCACGCCGGCGAAGGAGCGGGCCACCTGGAGCAAGCTACCGTGGAACTTGCCTATCAGGGCAAGCTCGGCCGCGCAGGCGATTACCATCGGGTACAGGAACTTGTACCTCCACCTCGCTATATGGTAATGCATGAGCACGTAGGCCAGGCCGTACGGCGGGGCGGCCAGGCCGAACCACCTGAGGACTTCCCCGGCGTCCGAGTAGGCCCGGCCGAAGACGAGCCCGAGTGCGGGTCCCGGGACCAGTAAGAAGACAGCGGTGCCGAAGCCGAGGCCCATAACCGCAAGGCCCACAGCCATTCCGGCCGTGCGCCTGGAGGTCACTTCGGACGACCCCGGCACCAGGGGGAAGAGCGCCATGGCCACCGACATGGGGAGGAGGAGGAGGGCCTTCCCCAACACGGACGCCGCAGAATACATCCCGGCCATCTCGGGCCGGAAGTAATGCTTGACGAGGATAAGATCGGCGTTCGTAAGCAGGGCGAAGCAGGACAGGGCCCCGGTCACTGGGGCCCACGCCCGGAGGTCCAGGTCAATCCGGTATCCGCCCCCTCCCTTCATGAACTTCCTTAAGGGCACGAGGGAGATGCCCCAGACCACCGTGGCCGAAAGCAGGGTCGCCATGAGGGCTCCGTTGAGCCCGTACGGCACGAGGACGACCCCGAAGGCCAGCCTCAGCAGTCCCGCGAGGCCCTGGTTCAGGGCCAGGTGGAGGAACTTCCTCAGACCCTGCAACACCCCCAGGCCTGCTGAGGTGATCAGGGTCACCGCGACGACCCCGGCGAGGATGAGCACGGGAAGGGGGGAGGGGACCCTAAGGAACCTTCCCACATGCGGGCTCAGGACTCCGGAGAGGAAGAGGAGGGAGGCGACCCCCACGGACACCTTAGCCAACGTTGCCCTGAAGAAGGCTCCCGTAACATCGTGACGCGGCCCGAACTCTGCTACCTGCCTCGCTGTGACCAAAAATATCGTCCCGGAGGGTATGGATATCAAAGCCAAGAGCGACAGCAGTGAGTTCAGGGCGCCGAAGTCCTCCACCCCTAAGTTCCTGCTCATGTACATCTGGAAGAGGTAGTGGCCGATGTTCCCGACGGCTGCCCCCCCGAAGAGCAGGGCGCTGCCCCTAAGGAGGGGAGCTTCCACCCTTACCTCCGAACATCCTCATTATCCTCTCCTTGTCCTTCCGCAGCTCCTCGATCAGGACCTCGGTCCTGCCGGACCTGTGGGCCTTCTCCACGTACTCCAGGAAGAACGCCATCCCCACGGAGACGAACCCCCCGGTTATGAAGCTGAGGAGCAACAGGAACTTCATGCCCCTGCCCGTCGGGCGGTCAGGAGGTTCCGCCCAGTTCAGCACGTCTATAACGGGGGTCTCCTTCTTCGCCTCTATCCTGACCAGCTCGTACTGCTTAGTCAGGGTCCCGAACAGCTCGGACTTTAGGGAGACCTCCCTCTCCAGACGGCTCAGCTCCATGGCCAGGTCCGGGAGGGAGAAGGATATGGAGCCCTTCCCGCTCGATCCGCCGAGGGCTATGAGGTTCCTGTTCTTCCTCTTGAAGTCCGCGAGCCTCCGCTCCGCCTTCGCCAGCTCCTCCTTCACCTCCTCCAACCTCTTCTCTATGAACTTTAACTGTTCCTTAGCCTTAGTCCTCCTCCTCTGTGTGTTGTATATCTGGAGCTGGCGCACGAACTCGTTCGCCACAGCAGCGGACAGGTCAGGAGATCTCGTCGTCACGCTTATCGTTATGATGCCAGTTTTCCTGGCCTGGCTGAACTTGGATATGCCCTTCAGTGCCCTTATGCCCTGGTGCACCGTGCTGGCCCGGAGGTACTCCTTGAGGGTCCCTTTGACCTCCTCACCGTCCAAGTGGTACTCGTATTCCCTTTCGAGCACGGCCTTCATCACGGGGATGCTACTTAGTATGTCCATGTAGACCGAGCTCGTCCCGACGGGTCGCCCCTCCGTTCCCAAGATGAGCCTTGCAAGGTAGTCCCTTTCCTCCGAAGGTAGTATGGAGGCCTCGGCCCTGTACTTCTTCTTCATCTTCGTGGAGTATAATAAGGTGGACAGCACGCATATAGCTGTCCCGAACACTATCAGCCACCTCCTCCTCACGACGACCTCTACGTAATCGAACAGGTCGACCTCTGGACCTTCGTGCATGTTCCCCTTCCCCCTTTCACCTTATGACCTTATCCACGACGAAGGCGGCCACCGCGGCAGCGGAGATGAACTTTACGGCACCCTCGAGGGCCGCCCCCTGCTTGGGCCCTTCCTTCCTGGGGACGAATATCTTACTTCCAGGAAGGACCTCGGGATCGAACCAGAACCTCCTGGGCTTCTCCACCCTGCCGTTCGGGAGTATTATGCGTATCCTTCCTCCGTCGGCGGTCTCCTTGAGCCCTCCTGCCCTGTCCAGATAGTACCCCACCCCCTTGCCCTCCACGTACGGGACCGAGGACGGAAAGAGGACCTCGCCAGCTACCGTGACCACCTGAGGCCTCCTGGGCACGGTTATGGAGTCCCCGTCGCAGAGGACGATGTCGTCCCCGCCTCCCTCTAAGGCCTTCTTCAGGTCCACAGCTATCCTTGACCCCCTCCTTACGAACATGACGCCCTCGGGATAGGCTGTCTCCTTGAGCCCTCCTGCCCGTGCTATCACCTCCGATAGCCTCTCGTCCGGCCGCTGGAGCGTGTAAGTCCCTGGGAAGGTTACCTCACCGAGCACTGTAACGTTCCTGGGCTCATGCCAGTTGGGGTTCGGCCTTATGAAGACGGTGTCGAAGTTACGGAGCTTGAAGTTGCCCCAGTTCGCCTCCTTAGAGTAATCGTCGTCTATGTCCACGAATATGATCTCCGCTGGCCTTTCGGGTCCGACCTCGTCCGGGTCCACCCTGGATACCTCCGCCCTCAGCTTGTAGGCCGTATCCCTGAGCCCACCTGCCATGACTATGAGGTCCTTCAAGGTCATGTTCTCAAGGAGCTCGTACCTCCCGGGACGTTTCACCGACCCATCTATGGTCACATACTCCTCCTCCCTGAAGGTGTGTACGGAGTACACCACGACCTCGTCCAGCTTCCGAAGCTCCAAGTTCTCCTCCCCGTCCCCCCGGAGCGCCTTCTCCAGGTCGAAGGAGATTATCTCCTTGGTAAGGTCCGGCCTGGTCCTTATTATGTCGGCCCTCCTCATGAACGCCTCCTCCCAGACCCCCTCCGCCTCGAGGATCAGGTCCCTCACCCTCATCCCCTCCCTCCACTGGTAAAGTCCCGGCCTCCTCACCGGACTGCTCACCTTCACCACGTTCTCCCTCCTTCCGAGGACCTGGGGGATCAGGACGACGTCCCCGTCGTAAAGCTCCACCTTCCTCCCCGAGGCTAAGGCCTCGGCGAAGTCCACGTCCACGACCTTCCTCTCCCTATGCTCCACAATTCTGTCTACCTGTACCTTGCCCAAGTACGCATCCGGCTCGGGACCGCCGGCTATATCCAGAAGCTCCTTAAGGCCCTCCCCAGGCCTAAGCTCGTATATCGCTGGCCTGTGCACCCTTCCTGCCAGCCATACCCTCCTTCCGACCGGCGGGACGAGGATCGTGTCGTCGGTCTGAAGCTTTACTTCCTCTATGTGGCCCTTGAGGAGGTATCCGTACAGGTCCAAGGTCGCTACGACCTTCCCCCTCCTTATGACCTCTATCCGCCTTAGGGAGCCCGTGGGCAGGGGGCCGCCCGCCATGTACAGAGCGTTCAGGGGGGTGGAGGCAGCGCTCATGAAGTAGGCCCCCGGCCTCTTCACCTCACCTATCACGAAGATCCTTATGGGCTTAAGCCTGCCCAAGGAGACCTCTACGAACGTGGTAACCCTGGTCGGGTCCCTGCTTATGCCGGGGTAAGCCCTGGAAAGACCGTCGAATATCCTCTCCCTAAGTTCACCTAAGTTGAGGCCGTTGACGGATATAGGCCCGACCTTAGGGATGTCTATGAACCCGTCCCTTCCCACCGTGGCCGTGTACCTGAACTCGACCTCACCCCAGACGTTCACGATCACCTCGTCCCCCGGGCCCACGACGTAATCGGGGCTCACAGGTCCGTACAGGGTATCGGGCTGGAACTTCGAAGTTTCGAAGACCTCGTACCCGAACGGAGAAAGCCCCTTTTTCCTTGCCTCAAGTTCCCTCCTCACCTCCTCCACGATGTCCGCCCTCCCTCCCACCTGGGCCGCCGAGGACCCTACAAGGAGGAAGGCGAGCAGGAAGGCCGACCTTCTCATCCCTCACCTCCAGGTTACCAGATCCAAAGCCTTATCCGGACGACCGCCCGTCGCCGGATACATCCTCGATAGAATATACTAACTTATCCCATCCTGAGCAAGGCCTTCCTCTCCCGGACCCCCGCACGGTAGTGCCTACAGAGCACCAGCCCGTAGAGGAATCCCGGGACCCGAGGGCCCCCGAACTCCCACCTGAACGTGGCCTTCTCGATCCACCCGATCCAGGGACCTGAGGTCGCCAACGCCAGGAGGGCCTTCTTGGGCAGGTCCGAAGGTCTATCTTTCCTTATGTCTAAGGGTTCCAATAGCCTGATGAATATACCCGTATTCAAGTAACCCGGATGTTTCCTAAGCAGCACGGGCACGGAGCACCTGCTGTAGGTCCTGATCCTCTCAAGGGACCTTGGGTATGAGAACCCTGGGTCGGAGTGCACCGTAACTGCCCCCCTCACGAACACGTTCCTCAGTCCCATCAGCACGCAGAGCCTATACCACAGGTCCTCGTCCTCCCCTCCGTAGTGCCTGAACTCCTCGTCGAAGCACCCTGCCCGGAGGAGGTCCTCCCTCCGCACCGAGCCGTTAGAGGTTCCAGGGAAGTAGAAGGGGAGGTCATTTAAGTCCAGGCCCCTACGGTTCCCCACGTACCTCCGGTTCCAGAACCTCGCGAACCTGCTTCCCAAGAGCTCCTCGGAAAGTTCGACGTTCCCCACGGTGACTATCCCGGTCCACCTCCTATGGGCGAGCAGGTGTTCGGCCACGAACCTCCTGCAGGGCACGTTGTCCCCGTCGAGGAATATGATCACCTCCCCTCCGGCCCGGCGTATCCCCTCGTTCCTCGCTGCTGCCCTTCCCCTGTTCTGGGTGAGCTTCACGTACTTGAGCAACCCCGAGCCTAAGGCCTCGGATGCCGGCCTCCAGAGGGAGAACAGCTCCTCGGTCCCGTCGGTGGAGCCGTCGTCCACCACTACGACCTCGTAGTTAGGGTAATCCTGGTCGAGTATACCGGCCAGGGTCCTCTTCAGGACTTGCCTTATGTTGTACACGGGTATGACGACGGTGGCGTCGAACTTACGGACCTTCATCCCTTCGCGCACATTCCCACCGCGGCCCAGAAGACGATCTGCATCTCCAGGAAGCCCAGGGTATGGTCCGCTGTAAGGGCCAACATGTACCCGGCCAGGCTCGATAATATGCCTAAGTGGACGAACTTCCACCTTCCCACCGCCGACCTTACCCCCTCGATCCCGCACCTGATGGCCCTGTAGATGACCCAGAGGAATGCCCCTAACCCCAGGACCCCGGTCTCGCACAGGAGCCAGATGTAGTAGTTGTGGGGGTTTATAGGCTCTTTCTTATTACTAAAGGAGTTCTCTGCAGTAACGCTGTATCCTCCCCTTCCGTAGTACGGATAGGTGCCCGGCCCTATTCCGAACAGGGGACTTGAAAGCCAATCCCTGAAAGCTCGCCTCCAGAGGACTAACCTTACATGCGATATGGTCTTGACCATGTCCTGAAGCCTCACCTTGTTCATCATTATCCTACCAACCCTGAAGTTGTGCAGGTCCCCGATAAACCCCGAAGAGGTGGCCGAGGCGTAGAGGAGGTAAAGTACGAGGCCCGACGATACTACGGCCCTCCCCAAGTTCCACCTTATCGATCCTTCCCTACGGGCAAGCCAGAGGCCGAAGGCCGAGGCGAACGCCGCCCCGAACCATCCCGTCCTGTTGCCCGAAAGCAGGAGGCAGAAGAGGGCCAGGAGGGCGACCACAGAGGCCAGGACCCTCCTGTACCCCCTGAAGGCTAAAGATGAACCCAAGGCTGGACCGAGGAGGAGCAGACAGTAATTTCCGAGCAAATTCTGGTGGGGAAATGCGGATATCAGCAGAGGTCCCCCGGCAGGTGGAGCTACCGTCTTCTCACGGACGAGGCGAGGTATCACGAAGAAGACTTCCTTACCCCACACCCACTCCAAGACTCCCAGAACTCCCACTCCCAGGCACGCCACGAGCATGGCCCAAAGTGCCCTCCTCTTCCGCCCCTCATCCGTTAAGTTGTTGGCGAAGAATAAAGCAGCACCTATACCACACAGGAGTATGAACCCTGTCCTCAGCACGCTGAAGCCGAGTTCCCCGAACTTTCCCTCTCCACCTATCGCTCCGAAGAGGTACCCCCTGAGCTTGAGGCCCGAAGTCAGGAGCGCCAACGTCACTGCCCCTGCAAACGCGATCATCGGAAGGTTGAGGGGGTTGCGCACGAACCTCGCCCTTCCGAGGAACAGCCTAACCAACCAGGCCAGGAACACGGACATGAAGATGGCAGCGGGGATGGATGAGTAGCGCACGTTCAGGGCGTAGTAAAGTACGTTCACCACGGGGACGGACGACAGCACAAGTATCGTCCCAAGTTCAATCCTCCAAAGGCTTATCGATAAAGGGACCAACATGGTCATCCCAAAGATAGGGTACCGTAGAGGCCCAAATTGGAGGAAGGTCACATATTCTGCTGCGATGACCCCCACACCTACGAGCAGTATCAATACCTTATTGCTTTCTGACTTAGATAATAACATCTTCTGCACCACACAACCCGGTAACTCCGGGCAATAAGCAGCATAACTTCCAGTTTGCTCATCATCAGCGTCTTAGCAACCTCAACCGACATCGTTCCGAGATCAAAAAAACTCCCCCGACCACAAGGGCTGCGCTCGGGGAGGGACCTCGAACCTCGAACATTAAGATTTCGGATTGCGGATTTATCCTCATCCCGGAATCGGAT
>DTYS01000068.1 GCA_012961755.1 Candidatus Latescibacterota bacterium | reverse complement strand
CTCTCTATAACGTTCTCCAGTTCCCTCACGTTGCCGGGCCAATCGTAGGTGAGGAGAGCCTCCATGGCCTCGGGGGAGACGACGTCGGGAGGACGGTTCCTCTGCCTCAGGAAGTGCTCGACTAAGAGGGGGATGTCCTCCCTCCTCTCCCTAAGGGGTGGAAGCTCTATAGGAAAGACGTTCAGTCTGTAGAACAGATCCTCCCTGAACCTTCCCTCCATCACCTCCCTCTCTAAGTCCCTGTTAGTGGCAGCTATGACCCTCACGTCCACGCGTACGGGTTCCACTCCACCGATCCTGGTGAACTGCCTCTCCTGGAGGAACCTAAGGAGCTTGGCCTGGACCGAGGTAGGAAGCTCCCCCACCTCGTCCAGGAAGATGGTCCCGCCGTCCGCGTATTCGAAGTGCCCTACCTTCCTCCTGGTCGCCCCGGTGAAGGCCCCCCTCTCGTACCCGAAAAGTTCGCTTTCGAGGAGGTTCTCGGGGAACGTGGCACAGTGGACCGCGACCAAGGGTCTATCCCTCCTCGGGCTCAGATGGTGTATCCTCCTGGCCACGAGTTCCTTCCCCGTGCCGCTTTCCCCGAGGACGAGCACGGTGGCGTCAGTCGGTGCGACCTTATCTATAAGCTCCAGCACCTTCCTCATGGCGGGGCTCCTGCCTCCGACCAGCAGCCCCTCCCTTCTGGCCTTCTCCTGTAGGAGGGCGTTCTCGTAGAGCAGGCCCTGCTTCTCCTCTATCCTCTTTACCAAAAGCTTAAGTTCTTCTACGTCGAAGGGCTTTATGATGTAATCGTAAGCACCCTTCTTCATCGCGTCCACCGCGGTCTGGGCAGTCGCGTAGGCGGTTATGAGCACGACCTCGGTCTGTGGGTCCAGCCCCTTGACCCTCTCTAAGACCTCTATCCCGTCCATTCCCTCCATCCTCAGGTCGGTTATGACTATGTCGAAGTGTTCCATTTCGACCCTCCTTACAGCCTCCATGCCGTCCGTGACCGAGGTGGTCCTGTGTCCGGCGTCCTTCAGCTCCGCCTCTAAGAGGAAGGCCATCTTGGGCTCGTCCTCGACTATGAGTATCTTGGCCACGTCCTCACACCCTCACGAACTGGGCGCCGGGAAGTTGACGCACGAGCCCCTTAAGTTCCAAGGAGAGCAGCACAGCCAAAAGCTCCGGGGTGGACCTTCCCACCTCGGCCGAGAGGACGTCCTCGTGCTTGGGCTCGTAAGAGAGCCCCTCTAGTACCTCCCTCTCCGAGGAGGAAAGCTCTGGCTCCGCGGAAGGAGGAGGCCTCAGCGCTACCTTCCCCTTCGGGGCGGGAAGTTCCTGGACGACGTCCTCGACGTCCATGACGAGCTTTGCAGCTCCCCTCTGTATGAGCCTATTGGTCCCCCTGCTCTTGGGCGCCCTTATGCTCCCAGGTACAGCGAAGACCTCCCTATTCTGCTCTAAGGCGAAGGCCGCAGTTATCAGGGCTCCGCTCTCGTCCCCGGACTCGACGACTACGGTGCCCAAGCTCATACCGCTTATTATCCTGTTCCTCCTCGGGAAGTTCTGGGCCTCGGGTTTCGTGCCCATCGGGAACTCGGAGGCCACAGCGCCCTGTCGGACTATCCTATCCCTGAGCTTCCTGTGCTCCGGGGGGTAGACCACGTCCACCCCACACCCTAAGACCGCCACCGTGGTCCCTCCCCCCTCCAAGGCCGCCCTGTGGGCCACACCGTCTATTCCCCTGGCCATGCCGCTGAATATGGCGAAGCCCCTCGCCACGAGCTCCCTTACGAGCTCCTCGGTCACCGAGCGGCCGTAGGAGGTCATGGACCTCGTCCCCACTACCGCGACGCCTTGAAGGCTCAGGGAACTTGGGTCCCCTAAGACGAAGAGCAGGGGAGGTGGGTCGGGGATCTCCTTAAGTAGAGGAGGATACTCTGGGTCCCAGAGGGAGAGGACTTTGACCCCCGCCCGTTCGACCGCCCTGAGCTGGGACTCCACAAAATCCTCGTCCCTGTACGACCATATGGCCTCGGCAGTGGAACGGTCCATCCCGGGGACCTCGGCAAGTGAGGCGATCGGAGCCTTCAGGACCTCCTTCGGGGAGCCGAACCTCTCCACGAGGGTCCTGTACCTCACGGGGCCCACCCCGGGGACGGAGAGGAGCTCAAGGTACGGCCTGAGGTCCTCCATGGTCCTACAGCTCCACGGGCCTCCCGGTCTCAGCGGATCGGACTATCGCGGCGCACGTCCTCACGACCTCGAGCCCGTCCTCGCCGGAAGCCCAGGGTTCCCTGTCCTCCCCGACGCACTCTACGAAGTGCCTTATCGCCTCCATGACGAACCCCACGGGGGTGCCGTAGATGTCCACGAACAGGGTCCCGGGGACCGTATAAGAAGACTCCGTGGCCTTCTGTATCATCGTCTGTTGGGCATCTATGGAAACGCTTCCCCTGGTGAAGATCAGCTCCATCTTTGAGTCCACAACGGAGGGCCGGGTATCCGGAAGCACCCAGCAGGACTCGAAGTTTCCCACGGCGCCGTTGTCGAATTCTACCAGAGCAGCATAGAAGTCTGGTGTGTCTATTCCTATGTTTTTCAGAACCTTAGAACGTGCCACCCCGTACACCTTGACCGCCTTCCCGCCGAAGAGCCACCTCACCCTGTCTATGGTGTGGCTCATGAGCCAGAAGGGGAGCTTGGTGTGGGAGGACCAGGTCTTAAGCATCCCGGTGGGGACGTAGATGGTGTTGCTGAGCCTTGCGTAGGCATAGAGAGGTTCGCCGAGTTCGCCGTCCTCTATGGCCTTCTTGGTTATGGCCATGTACGACATCCAACGGTTGCTGAAGTTGACCATAAGCTTGACACCAGCATCCTTAGCGGCCTTCACCATCGCCTCGGCGTCCTCAATCCTAGTGGCTAAGGGTTTCTCGCATAGGATGTTCACTTTTGCCTCAGTACATGCCAGGACCGGGTCCCTGTGCAGGTGGTCGGGAGTTGCCACAGAGACGGCGTCCAAACTTTCCTTCTTCAACATCTCCCTGTGATCGGTGTACATCCTCGGAACGCTGTACTGCTTCCCGACCTCCTCGAGCCTCTCGGGGTTCACATCGGATATCGCCACCACCTCAACATTGGGGAGGGCCTTATAGCACCTTAGATGGGTCTGGCCCTGGAGACCTACTCCTATGACTCCCACCTTGACCATCATCTTCCTCCTTTGGTTACAGAATCCGTGCTCCAAAGGGCCGCAGGTGAAGCCTGAACCTCCCATCTTGGGGTCCCAAACGAGGGAGGGACGCTCGAGGCCGGGTATTCCGACATCTTCCCTGCAGCTAGAAGGTGCCGCCCTCGGTCCTAAGGACCGAGGGCGCGCCAGCCCACCATTCCGGTTCGTCCCTATCGGGTTGAGGCGTCCTCTTACGCCCTGGGAAGCACTATTCCCTTCTGTCCTTGATACTTTCCCCTACGGTCCGCGTAGGTGACCAGGGGAGCGTGGTCACCTTGGAAGAACAGGACCTGCGCTATGCCTTCCCCTGCGTATATCTTCGCGGGTAAGGGGGTGGTGTTGGATATTTCTATGGTGAGGTTCCCCTCCCAGCCGGGCTCCAGGGGAGTTATGTTCACTATTATACCGCAGCGAGCGTAAGTGCTCTTCCCGATTACTATCCCCATGACATCTTCCGGCATCCGGAAGTACTCCACCGACCTGGCAAGCACGAAGGAGTTGGGGGGGATTATGCAGACCTCCCCCCCGAAGTCCGTAAATGCGTCGGCATCGAAGTTCTTGGGGTCCACTACTGTAAGCTTTCCCTTGCCCGGCGAGAATACTTTGAACTCCTCTGCTATCCTTATGTCGTACCCGAAGCTCGACAGCCCGTAGGATATCACTATCTCGTCGCCGACCTTCCTGACGAGCCCCTCCTCGAAGGGCTCTATCATCCTGTGCTCACGGCACATCCTCAGTATCCATTCGTCCTGCTTAAGCCCCATATCGCTCTCCTATCCGTAACGGGAGAGGACCACCTCCCTGAACTCCCCGGCGACCTTGGAGTCACCCTCCAGACCGTATATGCGGTAACATTCCTCAAGCTTCGCCTCCGCCTGCCGAGCGTCCCTTATGGGCTCAAGGCGGTCAAGGACGGCCTCGTACACCTCCCTGTCCTTCCCGAAGAGCTTCCTTATGAAATACTTCTCCCTGCGGCCTATGAGCTCCCTGAGGGGAGGAAGCGGGGGAGGGGCCTCCTCCGGACTGGGGCCGAGCAACTCCTCCACGCTTATCGGCTTTATGCACTCGGGAGGCCTCTCCTCCTCCACCTCGTGACACATCTCTAGGACCTTCCTCACCTGGGAGAACTTCCATTCCTCGTACCCCAGAGCCCTCTGTACCCTTATGAGCTTGGCCCATTCCCCCATCCCTCTTCCCCTCAAAAGGTTCTCCAAAATGTCCAGGTCCACCCCGTCCTCCTCCCGCACTTCCCTTCCGAGGAAGAACTCCATCAAGGAGGCCAGACCTTCCATGAGGAACCCCACCGGGTCCCGAGCTATCGCTTCCCTTTCCACCTTCCACAGGAGGTCCTTAAGCTCGTCCCTGCCGATCTCCCTATTCCCTTCCACAAGCTTCCTCAACCCGTCGACGTAGGCACCTCCCAGGGGTAGCCTTTCCACGGCCCGCACGACCTCCTCCCCCGGGAGCGAATCGTCCTCCCGGAAGATCACCTTAGGCACCATCTCCGAGGGGGCGAGCCTTATCCACACCTCCCACTGGACGTGCTCCTCCACCAAACTTTCGACCTCCTCCCTCCGAAAGGTCGCAACCTCCATCAGAAGCTCGTCCAACTGGTCCAAGAGGGCCTTCACCTTGGGATGTCCGTAGTTAAGGGGACCCTTCTGCCTGCGTTCCCTCTCCTCCTCCAAGAGCGAGGAGACCTCCCCTGTCAGCTTCCTCACCACAGAAGGGGGCGCACCCCTATCCCTCACCTGCCCCAACTCCACCGCATCCCCGTCGCCGAACATCCTCCAGAGCATCCCTTCCTTAACTGCCTCTATATGGTCGGCCAGCATCGCCCCCTCCCCAGAGAAGTTTCGTCCTGAGGACACCGTAGAATGACCTATACGGAAAGGCTACGAGCTTTACCTTCTCTTCAGCCCTCCTCACCCTGACCGTGTCCTCGGGATGAAGCCTGCAGCGGAGCTGTCCGTCCACCGTGAGGGCCATATCCTCGCCCCTGTCCGAGCGCACCCTTATCGCCACCTCATCGTCCGGGGGAAGTACCATCGGACGTACCGAGAGGGAGTGAGGACAGATCGGGGTGAGGATCAGGGCGTCCAACTTCGGATGGACGATAGGGCCTCCCGCGGAGAGGGAATATGCCGTGGAACCTGTGGGGGTCGCGAGGATGACGCCGTCGGCAAGGTAGGAGCCCAAAAGCTCACCCTCTACGAACACCCGGACCTCCATCATCCTGGGGGATGCCCCCCTCTCCAGCACGACGTCGTTCACGGCGAAGAACCCCTCCCCCTCCCCCTCGGCGTAGGCCGAAAGTCCCGTCCTTTCCTCCACTTGGACCTTTCCGTCCAGGACCTCCTCGAAGGCCTCCTCGAG
>DTYS01000067.1 GCA_012961755.1 Candidatus Latescibacterota bacterium | reverse complement strand
GGGAATATTGGGGAGAGGTCGTCCGGGGTCACGGGCTTCCCGGTTGCAGGATGTAGCACGGGAGGCAAAGGTTCCGGAAGGTCGGGAAGCACGTTGTACCAGCTAGTGGGTATCTCGCTCTCGTCCAGCACGAACTTGCGATGCTCAGTCATGTTTCCTCCTTCGGTTAGAGGGTTTACCTTAAAAGAACGAGGCCACGGGCGGGAGGATATGCCCGTGGCCTCTGCGATTCCTTAAGGGGGTCCTTCAACCATCGGCAGGGCATATCCTCCCCCCTATGTGGCTACGCCACCACCAAGCCCGAGCTGAAAGGGAAGATATGCCCTCAGCGATCACCATAGAAGGCTCCCCTGGTAAAGGAGGAAGATAACGTTCTTTTCCGTCCTTGTCAAGTAGTAACCGGAAGTCTTGACATGGAAGCTCCACATCGTTACCTTCCACCTCGAAGGAACATGCAGGCCGGCTTCACATATCTGACCTCAAGAGGGCAGGTTTCACCCGGAGGTAGAAAAAACTTGCATATCGGCGGACATCTTATTATTTTTAAACTTCAGATGGTGAGTTGAGCATCCACCCTCAAAGAGGAGGTACGGTGCTATGAAGGGAAAGGTTATGACGTTGGGAGCCTTGTTGTTCTTAGTGGTATGGGGATGCGCTAAACCCCCTACTCAGGAGATGGAGGCGGCCAAGGTGGCTATCCAGGCTGCCAGGGATGCGGAGGCTCAGGTATACGCCCCCGGCGAACTTAAGGCGGCGGAGGAGGCCCTCTCCGAGGCTGAGGCTAAGGTCGAGGCGAAGAAGTATAAAGAAGCCAGGCCCTTAGCTATCAAGGCTAAGGAACTGGCCGATAAAGCTAAGGAACTGGCGATAACGAACAAGGAGAGGACACGCTCGGATGCGGAGGTCGCCTTGGACGACGCTTCCAGAGCCATCTCCGAAGCCAAGGAAGCGTTGGAGGCCGCTGCCGGAACGCTGTCCAAAGTTAGGAAGGTCCTGCCGAGAAAGGAGAGGGAAGAGTTCGATAGTGAGTTGGATTCCCTAAGATCCTTAGTCGATCAGATGGAGAAGGACCTGGAGGCCGGGAGGATGGCGTTCAACAGGGGCGCCTACAAGGACGCCCTGGATAGGGCCGAAGATATGGCAGGTAAGACCAGGAAGTTGAAGGATGAGCTTTTGGCCTTGAAGGATAGGATGGTCAAAGCTCGTCCCCTTCCTTGGTACGAGCGCCTGAAGAGGAAGAGGTTGGAGGAGCTTAGGAAGCAAAGGGGTTCCTGACATAACCGGTGTCAAGCCCAGCTACGGCCTTCCGCCGTAGCTGTCGGCTTTTTATGGAGGGAGGGAGATGGCGAGAGCTGGAACCATCCCAAGGCAAAGGATGCCCGAACAGGACCCCCAGGTCCGCGTCCGCAACTTCTGGGAGGTCCCCCTCGGATACACCCCAGAACTTGCCGTGATGGAGGCGGAGAGGTGTCTGCAGTGCAAGAACCCACAATGTGTCAAGGGATGTCCCGTGGAGGTCGACATCCCGGGGTTCATCCGACTGATCCGGGAGGGTGACTTCCTCGGTGCTGCACGCAAGATAAAGGAGACCAACAATCTCCCCGCGATATGTGGTAGGGTGTGCCCACAGGAGACGCAGTGCGAAAAGTTCTGCGTGCTCGGGAGGAGGTACGAGCCCGTGGCCATAGGGAGGTTGGAGAGGTTCGCCGCCGACTACGAGAGGGAGCACGGCTACGATCCTCCTTCCCTGCCTTCCCCCACGGGGAAGAAGGTCGCGGTCGTGGGTTCAGGACCCTCGGGGCTCACCGCCGCAGCGGACTTGGCCAAGATAGGGCATAAGGTAGTGATATTTGAAGGGTTACACGTGCCTGGAGGGGTCCTGGTATACGGCATACCGGAGTTCAGGCTCCCCAAGAGCATAGTGCAGGCGGAGGTGGACTTCGTCAGGAGCCTCGGGGTGGAGATACGCACCGACTGGGTGATAGGGAAGATACGTACCGTAGACGAACTTCTGGAGGAGTACGATGCGGTCTACATAGCGACCGGAGCGGGCGCGCCGACGTTTATGAACATCCCCGGGGAGAACTTGAACGGGGTGTACTCCGCGAACGAATACCTTACCCGTGTCAACCTTATGAAGGCTTACCAGTTTCCCGAAGCGGATACCCCTGTGCGTAGGGGGAGGAGGGTGGTGGTGGTGGGCGGAGGGAACGTCGCAATGGACGCCGCGAGGACGGCCCGGAGGCTCGGGGCGGACGTCACGGTGATATACCGCCGCTCACGGGCTGAGATGCCGGCGAGGCTGGAGGAAGTGCACCATGCCGAGGAGGAAGGGGTCAAGTTCCAGTTCCTCACAAATCCGGTCCGTTACATAGGGAACGACGAGGGATGGGTGGTGGCGGCCGAGTGCGTAAGGATGGAGCTTGGGGAACCTGACTCCTCGGGAAGGAGGAGGCCCGTGCCCGTGCCCGGCTCCGAGTTCACGATAGAGGTCGACCAGGTGATAGTGGCCATAGGGACACACGCAAATCCTTTGGTCCCCTCCACCACGAGGGACCTCAAGCTTAACGAGAGGGGATACATAGTTGTGGACCCAGAGACCGGGGCCACGAGCAGGGAAGGGGTCTTCGCAGGAGGGGACATAGTCACGGGAGCTGCGACGGTCATAGAAGCCATGGGAGCCGGAAAGAGGGCGGCCAGGGCCATAGATGCTTACCTCAGGGGGAGAGGTGCGGAACGACTTTAAGCGTTACCTCCGACCGGAGGTGGTCTCCCGCTTGGGAAGGACTGAGCTTGTGGCCAGGCTCGTCGTTGAGGGGTTCCTTACAGGGCTCCACAGGAGCCCTTACCACGGGTTTTCGGTGGAGTTCGCGGAGTACAGGCCCTACCTTCCCGGGGATCCTCTGAGGGATGTGGACTGGAAGGTGTACGGCAAGACCGACAGGCTCTACGTCAAGGAGTACGAGGAGGAGACCAACCTTAAGGCTTACGTACTGTTGGATGGGAGCAATTCCATGGGCTTCGCATCTGGGGAGGTAACCAAGTTCGAATATTCCAAGTACCTCGCCGCTTCCCTGTGTTACCTCCTCCTGAAACAAAGGGACGCCGTAGGCCTTGTGGTCTTCCGAGAGGGCGTGACCTCCTACCTCCCCCCGCGCTCCGTCCCCTCGTACCTTTACGAGCTCCTCCGCGGTTTGCCGCCCTCCCCCCGGGGAAGGACCCAACTCGGCCCGGCCCTGCACTCCTTGGCCGAGCGCGTAACCAAGAGAGGGCTCGTGGTCGTGCTCTCGGACCTTATGGACGACCCGGACGAGGTCCTCGCAGGGCTCAAGCACCTAAGGCACAGGAAACATGAGATCATAGTCTTCCACATCCTGGACCCTGCGGAACTTTCCTTTCCCTTCCAGGAACCGGCCACATTTCGTGGTATGGAGGGCGAGGGGGAGGTGAGCTTGGAGCCTTGGCACGTAAAGGAGGACTACAGGAGGATGGTGTCGGATTGGGTCGGAAGGCTTGAGGGGGAGTGCAGGGAACATGGGATAGACTATACGCTCCTGAGGACCTCAGACCCCTACGACGTTGCCCTCCTCAGGTACCTTGCCCGGCGCAGGGCGATGGCCTCGTAGAACATCAATTAGGGGAGGCGGCCT
>DTYS01000066.1 GCA_012961755.1 Candidatus Latescibacterota bacterium | reverse complement strand
TGATTTGGTGTTTATGAAATAATCCCACAGTTTGCTTCCGCTCCAACGATTATGTGGCTGTCCAGTGGCATTTGAAAGTATGTAACTGCCCAGGTGGTCCCTCCTGAAGGTGTCCGAGACGATCAGGATGAAGTTCATGATCCCTCCTTTATAAGGGAGGCCCCTCCCGAGGTAGAGGCTTTCCTGAGCCGACGACCCTTTTTCAGATGCTCACACCCAACTTCATCGCAAGCTCCACACCCCTCCCCCTAAGCGGGAACGGATGTCCCCGGCTCGCATAGGCAGCCGAGAACCTGATAGGCCCCAACCTGACGCCGAATCCCGGTACCCAAACTACCCCATCCCCCCCTCCGAGGCAGAGCCTGAGGAAGATGGGGAGGCGCCCGTCCAAGAGGTCAGCCTCAGCCCCGAATATGAGCTCGGGCCCCTCGGAAACGCCGAATCCCTCCGAGAATCCCTGACGGTAGGTGAGGGAAAGCTTCAAAGGAATGGGACCTGGGGTCAGGAGGGAATCGGACGAAGTGGTGTCCGGCCCTGTGGCATCGGGCGTCGCTTCGGCCCGGGACGGCTCGGGCCCCTTGAAAAGCTCGAGCTTGTACGAGACCCCGAGCACGAGATATGAAGGATATGAGGTGCTGAAGCCGGAGGTGGAGTACAAGGTGTCCGAGCAAGTGACCACTTCCTCCATCGTGTCGATCTTCGCCACGTTCAGGGAGTCCATCTCGAAGGAGAACTCCCAAACTTTCGTCTTCTTCCCCCACCTTATCCTGCCCCCTAAGTTCTTAATGGCAAGTCCTACCGAAACTTCGGAGCCCTCCGCCGCCATCCCGAGGTCGAAGGCGAACCCCCTTCCCGAAGGGCTGAGTTCGAACTCGGCCGTATCTACCCCTGCCGTGTAGATTACGCCCCTTCCCTTGCCCCACGTGTAGTACTCTCCCATCACGAGTTCCCCTTCGGGCACCTCCGCATGTGCGTAAGCCCAACCAGTTATGTACCTTAAGCCCACACCAGTTGAGACCTTCCGGAACCCCCAGCGACGCAGAGGTTCCCACCTCAGATCACACACATAAGCGTACGCTAACCTAACCCCCGAAAGGATGTAGCTTTGGGCCTCCATGTCGGTAAGGTCCAACCTATCCCCCGGCTTAAGGCCGTTCAGAAGGAACTCGAAGGGCGATTTGGATAAGCTGACGGATGTGCCAGCATCTAAAAATGTCCCACACCCGAACCTTCCTACGGTGAAGGAAAAGAGAGGGGGAAGTAGGGAAACTTCCCCGACCCATCTCCATCCCCCTCGCAGGCGGTCCAGAAGTTCGTCCTTGTCCTCCTGTGTGAGGTACCTGCCGTTGTACTTGTTGTATAATCCTGTAGAAAGTACGCTGTTCCAGAACCCCACCCTCACTTCCGAGAGCGAAAGGCTCAGGGAAGGGTTACCCGGAAGCCCGAGGTTTGCTGGGTTTCCCTCTAAAACTTCCACACCCCTGGCCCCCAAGAATCCGGTGTAGAGGGGCCTCGGAGTCCCGTACACCGCTCCCTGTTCCAAGATCATCGCCCAGAACACCAACGATGTCCACAGCAGTCTCACCATCCTTCATTCGAACTTCATTCGCGCTCTCACTTCGACCCTCGCCCTCACGGTCACATAATCGTCCGCCCTGACGGAGACGAAACCTTCGGTGGGGTCCAGATGTACAATAGCCTCGGAGAACATCTTCTCCCCACGGAACAGGTAGAACTTGGCCGTGTCCAAAACTACCGATATCCGACCGAACCCAGGGCTTACTATTTCCCCACTCCGGAAGCTCGGCTGGGGTAACGTAAGGATGGCCAAAGTGTCCCCACCCCCCTCGGCCAAGGAGGTAGAATCCAAGTCCGCCAGTATATAAACGTCTCCGCTCAAAGGATTATGGTTCACGACCTCCCCAAGGAGGGAAATCGAGAGTATCCTGTCCTCCTCGAAGGCCTTCCTCGCCTCCTCCGGCAACTCCACGGATTCTATCTCGCCTACCTTGACCTCACCACCCTCGACCTTGAACGAAAGCGGGGCGTCTATGTGTATGCTCCCCCTTACGGTGTCGGCATCCGAAAGCTCCACATCGCCCCAGACCGTCACCTT
>DTYS01000065.1 GCA_012961755.1 Candidatus Latescibacterota bacterium | reverse complement strand
TGGCTGGGGGGCGCGGGGTGTCCTGACGTGACCCAACGGTCTAGATTGACCAAGGCCGCCCGGAGCAGCGAGCGGTAGTCCAAGCAGTGATATAACTGCTGGGTGCGTACGCCTTCAGCGTCTGTGTCGGTCAGGGGAAGGCCACCGATGGCGTGCTGCATTCCCCCCAAGATGTAGATCCGAACGGCCTCGGGCGGCTCAACATCATGGCTACCGGTCAGGTCCGTATGCACCAGCGCGCCGTGGCCACCCCAGTACTCGGACGAAGTGCTCACGTACATGATTTTGGGAAGCGGGCCTTGGGCAGTCAAACGGGACAGCAGGCCGTCGGTGACCCCGGTCTCCGGGTCGGTCTGTTCCACGTCGCTGAACGGGAACAGGCTATTCGTGCTTCGGCTGGCCTGACTGGAAGGTTGAGCGAAGCGCTGGTTGAACTCGCCCCGCTTACCCCCGGCTACGTGAGGGATAAAACCGTCGAACACCGTGCGGCCTTCCTGGTCCCGATTCAAGGCCAGATGCAGAAACTGGCGCAGCCACCGGCCGCTCTGGGATACTCCGAACGCGTAGGCATGCTCAACGTCTCCGGCGCAGGGGTTCCCTCTACTTGACGAACGTCCATACCCCGAAGTTCTCGGGTTCGAGGAAGAGCCTTACAGTGTTCGACCATGCGCTCAGCTCCCTCACGGGGGTGCGCTCCCGACAGAGGTTTGCCCTGCGCGCTCCTCCCTCATCCGGAGGACCACCGATGACTTTCCAGGGGATGGCGACCTCCACGGTCCATCCCCGCTCCTCGAGGGCGACCGCACCCTTCCATTCGGCGTCCCAGCTTGGGTCGTTACCGCGCTCCGTCGAGATGCCGTCCCACTGGACGTTCTTCGGGTTTACTATGAAGTGATAGTAAGGTGTAGGCTCCTCTCCCGCGCTCACGAAGACCTCAACCACGTCCCCACGCCATATCTCGTCGTCCTTCCTGCTACCGAAGGCCTTAACTTCGTCCATCCTCGGTTCCTCGCACATGAAGGCCACATAGAGCGAGTCATCGTCGTATGCCACCCAGGCGAAGGTCCTCACTTCCGTGCTCTCCTTGAACGAGCTTGCGGTGGGAAGAAAGGGACCCAAGGGCTTCAGCTCCCTCCAAACGGGATCGTCCAGCTTACCGTCGACCTTCGGCACCGCGTGGGGACCGAGCCTGCGTACTTGGGCCATCCTCCTCACGAGCCTGCCTTCCAGTTTCGCTTTGAGCCTTCCCACTGAACCCCAACGGCTCCCCACGGTGGGCCTTTTCCCGGGCCAAGCTTATCGCCTCCCTCGCCCCGGAGGCACGTCTCTGCCCTCCCACCAGCTCATCCTCTCGCTGTAGCACCAGACGTACTCGTCCGAAGAGGACGAAGTTGTCGGTGAACTTCCTCCACCTTATCCCGTAAAGTTCCTCGAGCTGTCCGCCGAACCCGTCCTCGTCCCACCTCTTCGTATCGAAAGCATGGTCGTATCCCTCAGGCGCAGGACTATGCCGTCGAACGGGAGGCGTTCCATCTTACGGATGTGCCTCCTCACGAACGCGGGGGAGGGGACGTCCCAGCCGTATTCTACGAGCTTCTTACCAGGGCGGTCCCACATAGCGTATACATCACAGACGAAGATCATGATTACCGAGACCATGTACAACCACCACTTTAGTCCTCTAACAACATCTTCATCTGAAGGGCGTTCCGTGCGGCCTGGCCCATGTGGCAGTTGTTGAAGAACATCCAGCACTCCCTCATCTCCTCCCTCCTACGGCGGATATCCTCCGCCCACTCACGAAGTTCCTCCTCGCTGTAAAGATAATCGTACCTTTCCGTACCGCCGCTCCACCACTTCTCGGCGTTCCTTCCGTGGAAGCGGACGTATCCTATATCCGTCGTCAGGTGAAACTCCGAGGGAAGAAGCCCCCTCAACCTTGGCTCGTCCACCGAGACGAAGCCTATGCCCTCCTCCTTCAAAAGGTCCAGGACCTCCGGCTTGAGCCAGCTTATGTGCCTGAACTCCACGAATAGGGGGACATCCCCCGCCCATTCCCTGCTCCTCCTCACATAGTCCCTGTTCTCGGGCGTATTCCTGAACCTCCAGGGGAACTGGGCCAGCAGCCCTAAAAGTGTCCCCGACTCCAGGAGGGGGGCTATGGCCTCCCCGAAGGATTTCGCCACCTCGTCCCCCCTCCCCTCGTGCGTCCACTCTTTGGGCACCTTCGCTGTGAACCCGAAGCCCTCGGGGACCTTCTGGAGCATCCTGCGGAAGGTGTAGGGGGAGGGAATACGGTAGTAAGTGGAGTTTATCTCTACTATATCGAAGTATCTGGCGTAGTAAGGGAGCATCTCTCCCTTGGGAAGGTCCCCGGGGTAGAAGGTCCCGCGCCAGTCCTGAAAGCTGTAACCGGATGTCCCCACTCTCGTCCGCATTTCAGCCTCGAGGAGGTCGAAGGGCCGAACTCTCCCCACAATATAACGCCTTACGGCCATCTTTGCAAGCAGGATGGATAGTTCAGCCGGTGTCGGAGCTACCCCAGGTCGCAGGCCACATCCCTGTTATGTGTATCCCTCGGGAATAGCCTCCCCGGAAAACCTCCCTCCCTGTGCGTTAAAGGCAGGCACGTATGCGTCAGTCCGGCCCTCCCTACGGGTAACCCCGGATCCCGTCCAAGGTCCAACTTAGAGGTTCCGGGCAAGTTAGTTGAGAATATACCACAGGTTCCCCTTCCGGCCAAGAGAAACCGATAATGCCCCTTGATTTCGCCTAGGAAATGGGTTATACTTTCTAAACGCCGACGGACGGGAGGGACACTTAAAACAGGGAGGTAGTATGATCCCAGTTATAATTCTGATGGCTGGAACTGCCTTAGCTCAGGAGGAGACCTTTGAAGAGTACCTCAGACAGCAGAAGGAAGCCTACGAGGCCTACAGGGAAGATGTGACCGAGCAGTATCAGGAATTCTTGAAGGCCGAGAGGGAGGCCTTCAGAAGGTTCAAGGAGGAGGTGGAGAGGAGGTGGAGGGAGTTCGTAGGGTCCACTAAGAAGGATTGGGTCGAGTATCACCATAACCTGAGCGTGCGCACGAAGGTGGACTTTGAAAAGGGGGAAGCTGAGGTGGACGTCCTGGTGAACTCGGACCCTGAGGAGGACGTGGCCAGGCTCAGACAGGCCGTTGTGGAGCTCGTAAAGGATAGGGGGACTACCTCGGACTATGAAGTGGGGATGCCGGACGGCACGGTGGACGTCCCCAAGCCCTTGGGGGACGAACCGGTGCTTTCCGGACAGCTCAGGACTTCGGACGGGAAGCCCGTGACGGAGGAGAACGCTGAGGTCTTCGCAAGGGAGGTCGTACGTAAGCCGTACATAAGGAGGGAGAGGGTCATGGGCAAGGACGGGAAGGTGAGGACCAAAATTTCCGTGAAGTTCCCCCTCGTGCCCGAGCACTTGAGGATAAGGGCTAGAAGGTATGCGGACATAGTCCACGAATATGCGTCCAAGTTCCAGCTTCCCCCTCCGTTGGTGTTCGCTGTCATCCACACTGAAAGCCACTTCAACCCTAAGGCCCGCTCACCTGTTCCCGCCTACGGCCTTATGCAGCTCGTTCCTACCTCGGGAGGGCGTACAGCTTACAAGTACATTTACAAGGAGGACAAAGTTCTTCCTCCGAGCTACTATTTCGTCCCAAGGAACAACGTGGAGCTGGGCTGCGGGTACCTCCACTACCTCAGGAACAGGATATTCGGAAGGATATCGGACGACAGGAAGGCCCTGTACTGTGCGGTGGCGGCCTACAACACCGGCCCGAGCAACGTAGCGAGGGCGTTCGTGGGGAGGAAGTCACTGAGGAAGGCCATACCCATCATAAACCGGATGGACCCGGACGAGGTCTTCGAAAGGCTCCGCGGGAAGCTCCCATATCGGGAGACCAGGAGTTACGTAAAGAAGGTTTTCGACCGTATGCCGTTGTATATGGAATAGGTAAAGGGCCCTCGGTTTTCGAGGCGATATGTCTCTGAGGCGAATCCACATAGATCGTCTCCGCCGTGAGCTGAACCCCCAGCAGTGGGCCGCCGTGTCCGCAGGGCCGGGGCCGAAGCTCGTGATAGCGGGAGCCGGGAGCGGGAAGACCAGGGTCGTGACCTACAGGGTGGCGTACCTCATAGCCCAGGGGGTGGACCCCTCGAACATCCTCATGGTAACGTTCACTAACAAGGCCGCAAGGGAGATGCTCTCGAGGGTCGAAGCCCTGGTGGGTCCGGAAGCCCGCAGGGTCTGGGGAGGTACTTTCCACGCCGTGGGGAACAGGCTCCTCCGCGGCTACGCGCACCTCCTGGGTTACAGGCCGAACTACACCATACTGGACGAGGAGGACCAGAGGGACTTCATAAGGCTCTGCATAACCGACGAGGGGATACCATTAAAAGAGGTCAGGTTCCCTTCCCCCGCCCTCGTAAGGGATGTGCTGAGCTTCTCCCGCAACACCGGCATCCCCGTACCCGAGGTGTTGGAAAGGTACCACCCCTACTTCCTCGAATGGGCCGAGGTTCTGGAGCGCGTAGAAGGAAGGTACAGGGACAGGAAGCTCTCGGCGAACGCCATGGACTACGACGACCTGCTTTTAAACTGGCTGAGGCTCCTCAGGGAGTTCCCCGAGGTATCGGAGCTTTACGGGAGGAAGTTCGAGCACATACTCGTGGACGAGTATCAGGACACGAACCTACTTCAGGCCGAGATAGTCGAGCTACTGGCCTCCAAGAACGGAAGGAACATAATGGTCGTGGCGACGACGCCCAGAGCATATACGCCTTCAGGGGGGCGCGCTACGAGAACATCCTCCGCTTCCCCGAGCGCAACCCTGGGACCGAGGTCTTCAAGCTCGAGATAACTTACCGAAGCACCCCTCAGATACTCGACCTCACCAACGCGAGCATAAGGAACAACAGGAACCAGTTCCGCAAGACCTTGAGGCCCACCCGCCCGGACGGGCCGAAACCATTCCTCGTACCCGTAAGGGACGTATACGAAGAGGCGAGGTTCGTGGTGGGAAGGGCCCTGGAACTCAGGGACGAGGGTGTACCCCTGAACCGCATAGGTGTGCTCTACCGTGCCCACTCCCACAGCATGGTGCTCCAGGGGGAGCTTGCCAGGAGAGGGATACCTTACGAGGTCAGGAGCGGGCTGAGGTTCTTCGAACAGGCCCACGTCAAGGACGTCTTAGCGTACCTCAGGGTCGTGCACAACCCCTACGACGAGGTGGCCTGGAGGAGGGTCCTCCTCATGATCCCCGGGATAGGCAACATGAGGGCCGCGAGGATATGGGAGAGGATAAGGGGGTCCTCAGATCCATTGGACGAACTTGAAGAGGCCGGCGACTTCCTCCCCTCCTACGTGCTCCCCTCGTGGAGGAGGTTCGTGGAGGACGTGAAGGCCCTGAGGGAGGCCCAGAGTCCTGGGGAATCTGTGGAGATAGTGCTGAGCTCCGACTACAGGGACTACCTGAGGACGACGTACGATGATCCGGAGTCCAGGCTCGAGGACCTGTACCAGCTCGCAGTCCTGGCAGGGCAGTACGGGAGCGTTGAGGAGTTCCTCACCCAGCTCGTGCTGTTGGGGGAGCTGTACGGCGGGGACCTGAGGCCCGACCTCCGCGACCCGGAGAGGCTGGTCCTAAGTTCCGTGCACCAGGCGAAGGGACTGGAGTGGTGGGCGGTCTTCGTCCTCAGGGTGGTCGAGGGAGCCTTCCCCTCCCCCATGTCGCTCAGGGAGGATGAGGGGGAGGAGGAAGAGAGGAGGGCGTTTTATGTAGCCACGACCAGGGCCCAGCAGGAGCTGTACCTCCTCTATCCCATAACCGATTACACCCCATCTGGCTCGGCGGTGCTCATGGGACCTTCAAGGTTCATCAGGGAGCTCGACGAAGACCTCTACCAGGTCGTGAGGTCGGAGGAGATGACGGGATGAGGTTCCGGGTAGGGAAGCTACCGCAGGAGGTGCTCGAGAGGCTCCTGAGGGGATATTCCCTCCTGGACGGGAGGGTGGTCGTGGGTCCGAAGGTCGGGGAGGACTGTGCGGTCATAGATTTTGGGGAGAAGTATTTGGTCGTTAAGACCGATCCGGTAACCTTCGCCACGGAGGACATCGCCTGGTACGTGGTGAACATAAACGCGAACGATGTGGCCACCATGGGCGCAAGACCCAAGTGGTTCCTGTGCACGGTCCTGCTTCCGGAGGGGGTAGGAGGGGAGGAGGTGGAAGCTCTCTTCGCATCCATGAAGCACGCTGCTGAGGAGTTGGGTGTCTCCCTCTGTGGAGGGCACACCGAGATAACTTATGGCCTGGAAAGACCCATACTTGTAGGGCAGATGTTGGGGGAGGTCGAGAGGGAAAAGCTTGTGCGTTCGGACGGGGCGAGGCCCGGGGATGTACTTCTACTCACCAAGGGCCTCGCTATAGAGGCTACTGCCCTCTTAGCCAAGGAGTTTCCTGAGAAGGTGAGGGAGACCTTCGGGGAGGAGTTCTTGGAGAGGTGCAGGAACTACCTCAGGAACCCCGGGCTCAGCGTGGTCCCTGAGGCCCTGAGGGCCTGCGGTGTAGGGGGGGTCCACGCGATGCACGACCCCACCGAAGGGGGGGTGGCCACTGGCCTCAGGGAGCTCGCCCACGCCTCGGGCGTGGGGATGGAGGTATGGGAGGAGGGGCTCTTCGTCTCCGAGGAGACGAGGGCCATCTGCGGGGCCTTCGGGATCGACCCCTTGGGAGCCATATCCTCGGGAGCCCTGCTTATAGCGGTGGACCCCGAGGACGCACCTTCGGTCAGGGAGGCCGTGTCGGCCATGGGGATAAGGTGCAAGGAGATAGGGGTCGTCAAGGAAAGCTCGTTCGGAGTGAAGTTGAAGAGGGAGGGAAGGCTCCTGGACCTTCCGGAGTTTGGGAGGGACGAGGTGGCGGGGCTGTTCGAACGAGGGGAGGTATGCCCTTAAGGAGGAAATATGGGATGTCCGAGGTACGACTTTCACATCCACACCAAGTACCTGGGATGCGCGAACTCGACGATGGAAGTGCCGGCGATCGTCGAGGAGTGTAGGAGGCTCGGTGCGACCAAGATCGGAATAACCGACCATCTGAACTCCTTGGACAAGCTTGAGTTCCACCTACACATAAGGAGGGACATAGAGGAACTGGAGGACATAGGAGTTGCGGTCTACTTCGGCGTGGAACTTAACTTCACGGGATGTGACGGGGAGTTCGCCTTCAGTCGAAGGATCAAAGAGGAGTACGGCTTTCAGTTCGCCATAGGCGGGATACACTCTACATATCTGGAAGAATACGACGTGAGGAAGCTCGTAGAGGTCCAGCACAGGCACCACATAAGGACCTGCCAAGACCCCCTCGTCCAGGTCCTCGTGCACCCGTACTGGTTCAGCAAGGGGGAGTTCGATAGGAACGGATGGCCGTGGTTCAACTTTATGAGGGTCGTCCCGGAAAGTTACGTCCGTGAACTCGGCCAGGCATCCAGGGAGACCGGAACCGCCATAGAGATAAACGGGACGGCGAACCTTATGAACCCTAACTTCGGGGAGGACTACTTTAAGGAATATAAGGACTTCCTTTCAATCCTCGCGGAGGAGGGAGCCATGTTCTCCTTGGGCTCGGACGCCCACGACATAGGCCACCTTAAGGCCGTCCGGGAGGTCTGGCGTGTGGTAGAGGAGCTCGGTATCCCTGAGGACAGGATATGGAGCCCCGGATGTGGACCCATGGCCGGGCGTTAAGGGGGGACCGTGGGGAAGGGATACTTCGGACCGTACGGGGGCCAGTTCGTGCCGGAGACCCTCATGGCTCCCTTGGAGGAGCTGGAGAGGGCTTACCTTGAGGCCAAGGAGGACCCGGGCTTCCGGGAGGAGCTCGAAGGGCTCCTGAGGGACTACGGGGGGAGGCCGACGCCTCTCTACTTCGCCCGCAGGCTAACTGAGCACTGGGGAGGGGCTAAGGTCTACCTTAAAAGGGAGGACCTGCTCCATACCGGTGCCCATAAGCTCAACAACACCTTGGGACAGGGATTGTTGGCCAGGAGGATGGGGAAGATCCGCCTCATAGCCGAGACGGGGGCGGGCCAGCACGGGGTCGCCACGGCTACGGCGGCGGCGGTGCTCGGGATGAGGTGTGAGATATATATGGGCAGGGAGGACATAAGAC
>DTYS01000064.1 GCA_012961755.1 Candidatus Latescibacterota bacterium | reverse complement strand
TTGAAACTCAAGAGTGGGCCGACGCCCACTCTTTTCCGTATGAGGCGATGAGGGCCGAGATCCTGGAAAAGGTGCGCTCGCTTGTGGTCCCGATCCTGGAGAGGGAAGGGTTCGAACTTGTGGACCTGAAGCTCGGAGGGGTCGGAAGGGGAAGGATACTGCGTATATTTATACACAGGCCAGGAGGTGTAAGCATAGACGATTGTGTAAGGATAAGCCGTATGGTAGAGGACAGGCTTGATATGGAGGACCCCATCCCCGGCCCCTACACCTTGGAGGTGTCCTCCCCCGGCCTGGACCGCCCGCTTAGGACGCCTGTGGACTTCGCCCGGGTCGTTGGGGAGAGGATAAGGCTTACGATGAAGGAGGGCGTAAGGCCCGGGGTCGTGGAGGGAAAGTTGCTCGAAGTAGGGAAGGATGGCCTGACCTTGGAGACTAAAGAAGGGGCGACGAAGGTTCCCTTCGAGGATATAGCACAGGGAAAGGTGGAGGTGTTCTGATGACGAAATCCGGAAATTGGGAGATAGCGGAGGCCTTAGAGCAGATAGCCAAGGATAGAAGTGTAGACCTGGACCTCGTGGTGGAGACGCTCAAGCTCGGGCTCCTCTCCGCCGCGAAGAAACGCTTCGGGACAGCGGAACATATAGAGGTCGAGGTGGACCCTAAGTCCGGAAGGATAGATATGTACGCTAAAAGGAGGGTGGTAGAGGGGGAGCCGGCCTCCCCGGACGAGATATCGTTAGGACAGGCCCTCAAGATAGACCCTGGAGCCGAGGTGGGAGGTGAGGTCCTCGAACCTTTGAACTTAGCCGACTTCGGCAGGAACGCCATCCTCATGACCAAACAGATACTAATACAGAGGATAAGGGAGGCCGAGAGGGAAAGACTTTACGGCGACTTCCAGAAGCGTATAGGAGAGATAGTCACTGGCAGGGTCCAGAAGGTGGAGAGGGGAGAGGTGATAGTGAACCTCGGCAGGACCGAGGGCATAATGCCCCCCTCGGAACAGGTGAGGAGGGAGAGGTACCACCAGGGGGACCAGATAAGGGCCTACATATTGGAGGTCCGCAGGACTACCAAGGGGCCACAGGTCATACTTTCTCGTTCACACCCTAACTTCCTCAAAAAGCTGTTCTACATAGAGATACCTGAGGTATACGATGGCATAGTCCAGATAAGGGCCGTAGCGAGGGAGGCCGGCGAGAGGGCTAAGGTCGTGGTCTCGTCCGCCGACCCGAACGTGGACCCTGTGGGGGCCTGTGTGGGCATGAAGGGGGTGCGCATCCAGTCCATAGTCAGGGAGCTCGGAAACGAGCGCATAGACATAATCCCCTGGAGCGACGATCCTAAGGAGCTTCTGGCGAACGCCCTGGCCCCTGCCACCGTCCGCAGGGTGGAGGCCTTCCCCGAGGAGGGCCGTCTTGTGGCGATAGTCCCGGAGGACCAGATATCCTTGGCGATAGGCCGCTCCGGCCAGAACGCCCGCTTGGCCGCTGCCCTCTTTCCTGGTTGGAAGGTGGACATAACTACCGAGGAGAGCTTCTACCGCAGGCAGCGCATGAGGGAACTTTTAGAAGAGGCCCTGAAGGAGATAGGGGAGGAGGAACTCGTGCCGGAACTTAAACGTCACGACCTTTTCTCCCCTGAGGTCCTGGCGGCCGCGGAGCCGGAGGGGCTCGAGGAATCCCTCGGCATAGAAAGGTCCCGTGCCGAGGCCATAGTGACCAAGGCACGGGAACTTACGGAAGGTGGTGAGGAGTGATGGGAAGGCCAGAGAATTACCTCGGGATAGCTGCGAGGGCAGGTAAGGTGGCCGCAGGGAGGAAGGCCGCCGAGATGGCGCTGAGGAGGGGGAGGGGACGCCTGGTGCTCCTGGCGAAGGAGTGCGGTAAGGACGTTCGGAGACACTTCGTAAGACTGGCCGAAACCTTCGGGGTGCCGGTGATCAGGACGGATCTGGACCTCGGAAGGGCCATAGGGAGGCCGGGTAAGGTCGTTGCCGTCGTTACGGACGCCGACCTGGCGGGACAGGTCATAGCTTCGATCGGGGAAAAGGAGGTGGAAGTATAGTGGAGACTAAAAGGGTGTACCAGTTGGCCAAGGAATACGATGTATCCAGCGAGGCCCTCCTTAGCCTCCTCAAGTCCGGAGGGTTCGACGTACACGGCCATATGAGCGTGGTCACCGAGGAGATGGAGGACTGGGTCAGGCGCAAGTTTCAGGAGGAGAAGAGGTCCTCCATACAGGAGATGGAAAGGAGGAAGGCCTTCTCCTCACGCCCCCCCGAAAGGACCGCCCCGAAGCGCAGGAGGCGTAGGAGGAGGCGCTCTAAGGAGGAGCTGAGGGAGGCCGTGAGGGTGGAGCTTAGCTCAATGAAGGAACCTCCTAAGGCTCAGAGACACACCAATGAACGTAGGAAAAGGCGCGGGAGGCGCCGTCCCGGGCTAACGAGGGAGGAGGTCGAGGAGAGCATCCGCCGCACCTTGGCAACCATGGAGATGGGGAAAGCTCGTACCAGACGACATAGGGAGAAGGGAGAGGAGAAGGAGGAGGCCGAGGAGAGGAAGGTGCTCAAGGTGAGCGAGTTCACCTCGGTCGCCGAACTTGCCGAGAGTATGGGGGTCTCCCCCTCTGAGGTCATAACTAAATGCCTTCAGATGGGGCTTATGGTCACCATCAACCAGCGGCTGGATATGGAGACCCTGTCGATGGTGGCGGATGAGTTCGGGTACGAGGTGGAACTTATGGAGGAGTACGAGGAACTTGGGGAGGAGGTCCTCGAAGGCGAACTTGAACCCCGTCCGCCCGTGGTCACGGTGATGGGGCATGTGGACCACGGCAAAACCACCCTACTGGATTACATCCGAAAGACCAACGTCGTCGCGGGAGAGTCGGGGGGCATAACCCAGCACATAGGAGCCTACGAGGTCTCCGTGGACGGAGGGAAGGTGACCTTCTTGGATACCCCCGGCCACGAAGCCTTCACCGCGATGAGGGCCAGGGGGGCCAGGGTCACCGATATAGTCGTCCTGGTCGTGGCGGCGGACGACGGGGTACGGCCCCAGACCGTTGAGGCCATAGACCACGCCAGGGCCGCCGGCGTTCCCATAGTAGTCGCCATAAACAAGGTCGACCTCCCCACGGCCAACATCGAGAGGGTCAAGCGCCAGCTTTCGGAATACGGCCTCATCCCCGAGGAGTGGGGGGGGAAGACCACCATGGTGGAGGTCTCGGCGAAGACGGGCCAGGGTGTGGATCAGCTCCTTGATACCTTGATACTTATAGGAGAAATGCTGGAACTCAGGGCCAACCCTAACAGCAGGGCGAGGGGGGTCGTGGTGGAAGCTAAGCTCGACAAGGGTAGGGGTCCCGTGGCCACGGTGCTCGTCCAGGAGGGCACCCTCCACGTCGGCGATCCCTTCGTCGCGGGGCTATATAGCGGGAGGGTGAGGGCCCTCTTAGATGAAAGGGGCAACCCGAAGGAATCGGCCGGTCCCTCCACCCCAGTGCAGGTCTTGGGCATAGATGGAGTACCTCAGGCCGGGGACACGTTCGCGGTGACCGAGACGGAGGCGGAGGCCAGAGAGATAAGCAGGAGGAGACAACAGAGGCATAGGGAGCAGGAATACAGTAGGGCCCGTCGCATAACTTTGACGGACCTCGGCCGGAGGATAGAGGAGGGGAAGGTCAAGGAGCTGAGGCTCATAGTAAAGGGCGATGTGGACGGTTCGGTGGAGGCGCTCTCGGACGCCCTCATGGCCCTGGAGGACGAGAAGGTTAAGGTGCAGATAATCAGGAAGGGCGTGGGCGCGATCTCCGAATCCGACGTACTTCTTGCCTCCGCCTCCGACGCCGTCATAGTCGGCTTTCACGTGAGACCCGACCAAAGGGCGAGGGAGCTGGCGTCTCAGGAGGGGGTGGACGTAATGACCTACAACGTGATATACGAGGCCGTGGAGGACATAAAGGCCGCTATGTCGGGGCTCCTGCCTCCCGAACGTAAGGAGGAGATATTGGGCACCGCTGAAGTCCGTCAGACCTTCAGGATACCCGGGGTCGGCGTGGTGGCAGGGTGTTACGTCCAGTCCGGCCTTATAAGGAGGGGGGCATCTGTCAGGGTGCTAAGGGACAACGTGGTCGTCTACGACGGGGAGATAGCTTCCCTCAAAAGGTTCAAGGAGGACGTGAGGGAGGTCCAGGCCGGGTACGAGTGCGGTGTCGGGATAAAGGACTTCCAGGACATAAAGGTAGGCGACGTCTTCGAGGTATATCAGGTAGTGGAGATTCCGAGGGAGGCTTAGATGCTCGTGGGAACCTGCGAGATAGAGCTCCTCTTTCCGGAAAGTCGTTCGCTCAAGGAGAAGAGGTTCGTCATGAAGAGCCTAAAGGACCGGATAAGGGCCCGCTTCAACGTCTCCGTGGCCGAGGTGGACGGACACGGCCTCTGGAAGAGGGGGGCTTTGGGGGTAGCGGTGGCCGCCTCGGAGTCGGGATATATCCACAGGGTCATATCCCAGGTCGTTAAGTTCGTCGAGGGTGATGGGAGGGTAGAGGTTCTGGACTATAGGGTGGAGGTACTATGAGCTTCTCGAGGATGGAGAAGGTAGGGAGCCTGCTCCGCAGGGAGATCTCCTCGGTCCTGAGGACCAAGGTCAAGGACCCCAGGGTGAGGTCAGTCGCCGTTACGGGAGTGGAGGTGACCGAGGACCTGAGACATGCAAGGGCGTACGTGAGCGTCATGGGTTCCCCTCAAGAGCAGAAGGAAGCGATAGAGGGCCTCAACCGGGCATCCAAATTCATCCGTGCCGAACTTGGAAGGAGGTTGAGGATAAAGAGGGTACCTGAGATAGCGTTCCTCAGGGACACATCCTACGAATATGGGGCGCACATCGAGGAACTCCTCAGGAAGGTACGGGAGGAAGCTTGAGGGCTTCCTGGTCGTTGACAAGCCCAAAGGATGGACATCCCACGACGTCGTGGCTTGGGTGAGGGGGAAGCTGAATGTGGGCAAGGTCGGACACACGGGAACTTTGGACCCTTCGGCCACGGGAGTCCTCGTACTGGCCCTTGGCCAGGCCACGAAGTTCATCCCCTTCCTGGACGAGTCCGAGAAGGAGTACATCGTGACGCTGCACCTCGGCATGGCCACCGACACCGACGATGCGGAGGGAAGGGTCGTGGGAACGTGCGAGGTGCCGGATGGGCTTACGAGGAAGAACTTTAAAGAGGTCTGCCTGAAGTTCGAAGGGGATATCCTTCAACGCCCTCCTGCCTTCTCAGCAGTCCACCACAAGGGCCGGAGGTCCTACGAACTTGCAAGGATGGGAGAAGTTCCCGACCTCCCCCCCCGCAGGGTGAGGATACATAGGATCGAGGTCCTGGACTTCCATCCTCCCTCCGTGGGACTCAAGGTCATCTGCTCTAAGGGTACTTATATAAGGGCGCTGGTGAGGGACATAGGCGAGACCTTAGGATGCGGGGCGCACGTGGAGGCCCTCGTCCGCACCCGTTCCGGTCCCTTCCGGCACGAAGGGGCCATCCCCTTGGACGACGTCCCTCGTCTCGCATCGGAGGGGACCCTTCCCTTGGTCCCCGTAGGTGAGGCGCTCGGCCTGCCCGAAGTTGAGCTCCCCTACGAGGAGGCCAGATCCTTCCTCCATGGAGGTGAGGTCCCAGGTCCGCAGGAAGGGAGGGTGGCGGTCTACTCGCAGGAAGGGGAGTTCCTAGGTGTGGGTGAGGGAAGGGAAGGAAGGATAAGGCCTTTGAGGGTGATCTCGCTATGAAGCTGGTGAGAAGCGGAAGGGAGCTTCCCGAAGGACCCGTGGTCGTAACCATGGGGAACTTCGATGGGGTCCACTTAGGCCACAGGAGGACCATCTCCTTTACCATGAAAAGGGCGGAATCCTCGGGGGGCATCGGCCTCGTCCTCACCTACGAACCCCACACCCGGCTCGTGGTCTCACCTCCCCAGGGGCCTTTCCTCCTTACCACCTTGGAGGAGAAGCTTCTCAAGCTTTCGGACTTGGGCGCGGAATACGTGGCCCCAGTCCCGTTCGGAAGGGAGGTCGCACATATGGACCCCGAGGAGTTCGTAAGGAAGGTCCTGGTCGAGGAATGGAGGGCGGTCGAGGTCGTGGTGGGATACAACCACCGCTTCGGGAGGGGAGGGGAAGGGGGTCCATCGCTCCTGAGGAAGCTCGGCGAAGATATAGGCTTCGCTGTCCACGTGATAGGGCCGGTCGTGGCGGAGGGGGGCGTAATAAGCAGCACTAAGATAAGGAAACTGGTAAGGGAAGGGAAGATGGAGGAAGCTTCCCGTCTCCTCGGAGGACCTTTCGTAATATCCGGCACCGTAGTCCACGGGGACGGAAGGGGAAGGAAGATAGGCTATCCCACAGCTAATTTGGCCGTGCCACATCGTAAACTGCTTCCGCCGGACGGTGTCTACGCCGTCAGGGTCAAGCTTGAAGAGGAGGTCCTCCCGGGAGTTATGAACATAGGAACGAGGCCGAGCTTCGAGGGGAAGGGACGTTCCTTAGAGGTCCACATAATAGGCTTCGGGGGTGAGCTTTACGGAAGGAAGTTGCTGTGCGAAGTCTTCACGAGGCTCAGGGAGGAGAGGAAATTCGATGACGTGGAAAGCCTGAGGAACCAGATAGCCCAGGACTTGGAAAGGGCCAGGACGTTAGCTGGGGAACGACGACAGCTTCTGTAAAGGAGGGAGGATGTCTCTGACGAGGGAGGAAAAGGAGAGGATCTTAAAGGAGTTCGGAAGGAAGGAAGGGGACACCGGTTCCCCTGAGGTGCAGATAGCCCTGCTTACGGTCAGGATCCAGCAGCTCACCAGGCACCTGAGGGAACATAGGAAGGACCACCACAGCCATAGGGGGCTGCTGAAGCTCGTGGGGAGGAGGAGGAGGTTCCTGCGCTACCTTTACAGGAAGGACCCGGAGAAGTACTTGCAACTCATAGAGCGACTCGGCATAAGACATTCGGTATAGGAGGATGAGGTAGCATGATACACAGGGTAGAGATGGAATGGGCCGGAAGGGTACTCTCCCTGGAATCCGGGAGGGTGGCCCGCCAGGCCGACGGGGCGGTCCTCGTGAGGTACGCCGACACGGTGGTCCTTGCGACGGTGGTGCGGTCGAAGGAACCAAGGGAGGACGTGGACTTCCTTCCCCTCACCGTGGAGTTCAGGGAGAGGATGTACGCCGCAGGCAGGATACCGGGGGGATTCTTCAAGAGGGAGGGGAGGCCTTCCGAACAGGAGGTCCTGGCCTCCCGGATGATAGACCGCCCCATAAGGCCTTTATTCCCTGAGGGATACAGGAACGAAGTGCAGATAATGGTCACGGTGCTCTCCTCCGACCAGGAGAACGATGCCGACCTCCTGGGCCTGATAGGTGCGTCCGCGGCCCTGGCCATCTCCCCCATCCCGTTCCCCGAGATAGTGGGGGCCGTGAGGATGGGGCTCGTGGACGGCCAGTTCGTCGTGAACCCTACCTTCTCCGAGCTCGAGGAGAGCGCCCTCGACCTCGTGGTAGCCGGGCTCAGGGACGGCAGGGTTGTGATGCTCGAGGCTGGGGCTAAGGAAGTATCCGAGGGAGGGATGGCTGAGGCCATAGGCCTGGCCCAGGAGGAGGTCAGGAAGGTCTGCGAGTTACAGGACGAACTTGTGAAGGCGTGCGGTAGGGAAAAGGAGCCCGTTCCCGAAGTTTCCGTGGACCTGGAACTTAAAGCTGCTGTCGAGGAACTTGCCGGGGATGAGGTGCGTAGGGCCAGCACGATACCTACTAAGCTCGAACGCCAGGAGGCCCTGAACGATATATTCCGCAGGACCTGCGAGGAACTCTCGGAACGGTTCCCGGGCTCCGAAAGGGAGGTAGCACGCTTAATCTCCGATATGGAAAGGGATGAGGTCAGGAGGATGATACTGGAGGAAGGGAGGAGGCCCGACGGGAGGGCCCCCGAGGAGCTCAGACCCGTAACCTGCGAGGTGGGACTCCTCCCCAGGACCCACGGTTCTGCCCTCTTCACCAGGGGGGAGACCCAGGCGTTGGCCGTGACCACGCTTGGCACCAAGATGGACGAGCAGAAGATAGAGGCGCTGGAGGGGGAGTCCTGGAAGAGCTACATGCTCCATTATAACTTTCCCCCCTTCTGCGTCGGGGAGGTCAGGCCCCTCAGGGGGCCCAGCCGCCGGGAGATAGGCCACGGGGCCTTGGCCGAGAGGGCAATCCAACCCGTGATACCCTCCGAGGAGATGTTCCCTTACACGATCCGAATAGTCTCGGACATACTGGAATCCAACGGTTCCTCCTCCATGGCCACGGTCTGCGCGGGCTCCCTGTCGCTTATGGACGCAGGGGTCCCTATAAAGACGGCCGTGGCCGGGGTCTCCGTAGGTCTCGTGAAGGAGGGGGAAAAGGAGGTCCTCCTCACCGACATAGCCGGGGCCGAGGACCACTGCGGGGACATGGACTTCAAGGTCGCTGGCACGAAGGACGGCATAACCGCCATACAGATGGACCTGAAGGTACCCGGGATATCCTTGGACCTCATAGTCAGGGCCCTGGAGCAGGCAAAGGCTGCCAGGGCGGAGATATTGGACGCCATGGCCAGGACCCTTCCGAGGCCCAGGGAGGAGCTGTCCATCTACGCACCTAGGGTCCTCACCCTCCGCATAAACCCCTCCAAGATAGGGGAGGTGATAGGCCCGGGAGGTAAGGTCATAAGGGAGATAACGGAGAAGACCGGAGCCACGATAGACATAGAGGACAACGGCACCGTCTTCATAGCCGCGAGCGATCCATCCGCCGGGGAAGCGGCCAAGGAGTGGATAGAGCGTATAGTCGCCGAGCCCGAGATAGGTAAGGTCTACGAGGGGACGGTCACAAAGATAGTGCCCTTCGGAGCCTTCGTGGAATTTATGCCCGGCAAGGAAGGCTTGGTGCATATATCGGAGCTGGACATAGGGAGGGTGCGCCAGGTCGGCGACGTCGTGAAGGAAGGAGATAAGGTCTCCGTGAAGGTCACAGGCATAGACGAACAGGGGAAGGTACGCCTCAGCAGGAAGGCCGTCCTGGAGGAACAGCTCAAGAACGCCCCTCCCGTCCAGGAGAGGGTGAAACGTTTCATCAGGGACGACAGGAGGAGGAGATGAGGGCCCGGTCGTCCAGAGCTTATATCGGCGCTCAGGTGTTCTGTGCGGGGAAGTACTACCTCATCCCCGAGGCTCTGACCTTCCTGCAGGGCACGGCCAGGGACTACCCAAGCTAAGGACCCTCAGACAGCCCAAAGGGTCTCCTGTTGTGTCCTATAACCTCACTTCTAATTTCCCCATCCCCTCTGAATTTATCGTCCTCTTCCCCATGTTGACAAGCTTGGAAGATCAATGTATAATGTGGGGGACTTCGGACGAAGAGGAGGCCCCATGCTCCTGACCGTCCTTATGAGCACGATCCTCGCAGGGGCAAACACTCTGTCGGATGTGCCGTTGGACGACGAGGTATACAAGCTCCTGGACAGGCTCCAGGTGAAGGGGGTCGTCCCGCCCTCCGGGGAGATGTACCCTCTGAGCAGGGGTGAGGTGGTAAGGCTCCTCGGGAAGGCCATCGAGGGAAAAGCATCCCCCTTAGAAAGGAAGGAGAGCTCCGCCTACCTAAGGAGATATCCTTATGAAGCTTATGCCTTGGGCGTAAAGGTCGGGAAGCCCCGAAGGTACTTCCTGAAGAAGGTGGGTCCCGATTTTCTTTTCTATCTCGACACACGGGTAGGGATCTCCGTGCGGCTTAGGCACGGTAAGGCCTTCCCCGAACTTGGGATGGGGTTCTTGATATCCGTGTTCCCCGACCTCTGCGGAAACCTGGGGAAGATAGGGTTTATGAGCCACATAGAGTGGTACCTTATGACCGGAAGGCTCTTCGGGGACCTATTTCCGGACGAGACAAGGGTCTCATATAGGAGGGAAAAGGGGGACCCAATAGACGCCGACAACGTCGGCAGGACCGAGGCATACATGGTATTCCCCTTATCTCACGGCTCCCTGCTGTTGGGCAGGGGAAGGCTGAGATGGGGTCCCGGAAGGCACGGTGCTCTCCTGCTTTCCGGAGGTACGTCGCCCTGGGACATGTTAAGGCTGAGGTTCGGGTACAGGGGGCTCGGGTTCGAGGCCTTCACCGCCGTCCTGAAGGGGGAGGATTCTAGAGGGGTTAGAAGGCCTAAGTATCTATCGGGACATAGGTTAGAGGTTAGATGGAACAGGTTCCAGTTCGGGGTTTCGGAGACGGTGGTCTACGGGGACAGGTTCGAACCTTCGTACCTGAACCCCTTCTCGGTGTACCTCATAACCGAGCAACAGGCCAGCAGATCTATCCCTCCCGAGGCGGAGGGGGGGGAGATGGGAAGCGGGGACAACGTTCTGGCCGGGGTCGACGTCGGAGCTTTCTTCAAAAACCTCAAGCTATACTGCGAGATCCTGGTAGACGATTATCGTCCCACGTACTCCCCGAAGCACTGGAGGAACAAATATGGGCTCTTAGGAGGCTTCCACTGGGCCGATCCTCTCGGCCTGAAGGATTCGGACCTCAGGGCGGAGTACGCCTTCGTGAACCAGTACTGTTACACCCACGAGAGGGCCATAAACCGCTACAAGCACCTCAGCCGTCCCATAGGTCATCCCATAGGCTCGGACGCCGACGATCTCTGGGCGGAGTTCGAGAAGAGGTTCGGACCGGGCATGGGTATCTCGTTCTATTACGAAAGGCTGAGGAAGGGAGAGGGAAGTATGGACAGGGATCATGGGCCCGGCGATCCCGACTGTTGGGAGTTCCTTTCCGGGACCGAGGAGGTGAAGAGCATCCTAGGCATAAGGGTATTCTGGAGGGAGATAGGAAAGAGGGATGCCGAGCTGAACCTTAGATATATAAGAATATGGAACTTCGAGCATATCGAAGGGAGGAAGAGCTCCGGCCTGGAGGTCCTGCTGAGCTTGGAGCATAGGATGTGATGTACAGGCTGCTCTTTGCTGTGGTGCTCACGGGTGCCACGGCCATATCCGCCCAGATAGTGCTCCTGAGGGAGCTCATGGTCGCCTTCTACGGCAACGAGCTTTCCTTAGGAGTTATGCTCTCCGCATGGTTGGTCTGGGGAGCGGTGGGGAGTTGGGGCCTGGGGAGGTTCGCAGACAGGATCGAAGATAAGCTTAGGGCCCTCGCCCTGCTTCAGATGGGAGTATGGGCGGTCCTCCCTTCCGAGCTCTTCCTGGCCAGGACCGTAAGGGAGCTTCTGGGTATACCTCCGGGCGAACTTACGGGTATAGTCCCCGTGGCCTTGGCAGCGTTCGCCATACTGGCCCCGCTGTGTATTCTGGGAGGGTTCGGGTTCGCCTTGGGTTGTAGGATACTCTCGGAAAGGTACGGGGACTCCCTCAGGGGGATAGGGAACGTGTACATCCTGGAGGCCGCAGGTTCCGCCGTGGGTGGCCTGCTCACCCAGCTCCTCCTCGTGCCCCTTATCCCCCCCTTCGGGGTGGCGGTCCTCGTGGGATGCCTGAACCTCCTCTCCGCAGCCTTACTATCCCTGGAAGGCCACGGGGCCCTCGCGGGCATCTCGACCTCCGCCCTCCTCCTGACAGCGGCCTTCGTGGTGGCCGGCGGAGTGAGGTCGGTCGAGAGGTCCTCGTCCGAGGTAAGGTGGAGGGGGATGGAGCTCGTGCGCACGGAGGACTCCCCTTACGGCAGGATATCATTGGTCAGGTTGGAGGGGGAGTACAGTCTGTTCGAGAACGGGATACTTGTGAGCACCTCCCGAAGTGAGCTCAGGCCGGAGGAGCTCGTACACTTCCCCCTCCTCTCCCATCCCGGGCCGGGGAAGGTCCTCATGATAGGTGGTGGGCTCGGGGGAGGACTCGCCGAGGCCCTGAAACATCCCGTAAGGGAGGTGACCTACCTCGAACTCGACCCCGAGGTCGTGAGGGTATGGAGGGATTCGGTGCTCGAGGACGCCTTCCTCGATCCGAGGTTACACATAATCTACGAGGACGGGAGGAGGTGGCTCGCGAGGAAGGGGGGGAGGTACGACGTGATCATAGTTGGACTCTCCGATCCCCTCACAGCGCAACTCAACAGGTTCTACACCCAGGAGTTCTTTAGGGAGGTCGAGGCCCACATGGAGCAAGGAGGGATATTCTCCTTTGGCGTCACGTCCTCGGAGAACGTCTTAGGGGAACCCCAGAGGAGGTACCTGGCCTGTCTGTATAGGACCTTAAAGGAGGTCTTCCGCTATGTGGAGATCGTCCCCGGAGGGACGGCGTACTTTCTGGCCTCGGACTCCCCTATATCCCTGGACCCTTCCCTGCTCGTAGGACGCCTCAGGGGAAGGGGAATAGAGGCCGAGTTCGTGAGGGAATATTACCTCCCCTACAAGCTCAGCCCCGACAGGACGGGATACGTGAGGGAGGAAGTCGAGTCCGAGGCCGACGTCCGTCCGAACCGCGATCTGTTCCCGGTGGGATACTTCTACGCCTTGGCCCTCTGGGCTTCCCAGTTCTACCATGGGGCCCAGGGTCTCCTTTCCGAGGCCGGGAGGGTCGGCTTCCGGAGGATGTGCGTCCCCGTAGGGATATATCTTGCCCTCGGGCTCCTCCTGCTCGGTGGCAATCCCCACTGGAGGGCGCCCGTGGTGATGGCCGTGGGCACTACAGGTCTTGCCGAGATGGCCTTCCAGACCGTAGTCCTGGTGGCCTTCCAAGTGAGGTTCGGCTACGTGTACTACAAGCTCGGCCTGATACTAAGCACCTTCATGGTAGGACTGAGCCTGGGCAGCTGGACTGTGGTGAGGTGGGGAAAGAGGACGAGGGCACTTCCGGCCTTCGTCTGGGCCCAGGTTGCCGTGGTCCTCTACCCCTTGGTCCTGGTCCTCTCCTTAACATCGGTCCGGAGCGAAGCCATCTTTACTATCCTTCCTGCCCTGGCAGGGTTCGTAGGGGGGGTACAGTTTCCCTTGGCGGGCAGGCTCGTCGTCGGGGAGAGGGTAGGAAAGGAGGCGGGGAGTCTGTACGGCGCGGACCTGTTCGGGGCCTTCTTCGGAGCAGCCGGCAGCAGCCTGTTCCTCGTGCCCCTCTTAGGCATAAGGGGGGCATTATACTGGCTCTCCCTGCTCAACGGTGCGACGCTCTTGCTCCTGCTCTTAGGGACGTACATGGCCGGAAGGGAGTGTCCGCTTTGACCTCTTCCGGGGCCTCCGGCCGCCCCGGGCCAGGTGCGTCAATGGAGGACGGAATGGGATGGGAAGCTTCTCTCGTGGCAGAAGGCGGTCGGCTCGGCTGGGTCAGGGACCCGGACCTTACGCTCTTCCGGAGGAAGCTCTGGGTCGTATGGGCCGAGCGCAGGGGGAGGACCGAGGTCGTAAGGGCGAGGGAGGTACCAGGAGGAAGGCCCCTTGAGTTGAGTCCCCGGCCCCTCCCTCAGCATACGCCCACCCTGGCCTCCTCGGAGGACGGCGTCGTCTTCGCATGGCCGAGGTGGAGACAAGGAAAGTGGGAACTTACAGCAAGGGAACTGAAGGACGGAAGTTTAGGTTCCACCGAGGTCCTCGACAGGGTCGATCTCATATACCGTCCGAAGGCAGCGTCCTGTGGGGGTGAGGTGTGGATGGCCTGGTGCAGGGGGGAGGGCGGAAGGTTCCAGGTCAGGGTCTTTGGACCCCAGGGAAGCTTCACGGTCTCCGAAGGGATGATGGCGTTCAGGCCGTCGGTCTCCTGCCGGGATGGGGAGGTATGGGTCGCCTTTGAGGCCTACGAAGACGGCAAGTACGAGATCTTCGTCAGGAGGTGGACGGGAGCTTGGGGGCCTTTAGAGCGGGCCTCCTTTGGCCCGGGCTGGCATATGTTCCCCTGGATCGCCCTGGACCGTGAGGGCAGGCCCTGGGTGGCGTACGTTCGCAGGGTGGATGCCCAGAAGGAGGGTGTCCTCGACCAGCTCCACACCGTGGCGGTGGCGAGGAGGGGAGAGGAGGAATGGGAGGACATGGGCGATGTAGTGAACCTCTTCTACGGGGTCCTCCCCGCGGACGACGTGTGGGCCGTCTGGGGGTTCTACGGTAGGAAGAGGGGACCGTTCCTGGTCCCGGACGGAGAAGATATGTGGCTCCTGTGGGAGAGGAAGGATGTGGACACCGAGGGGACGAAACGCGCAGGGGGCGTACTTCTCGGTAGGAAGTGGAGGGACGGATGGGGTCCCGAGATCGTGCTCCACGAGGGAGCGAGGAGGTACACTCCAGGTCCTGCCGTGGACGGGAAGGTAGCGGTGGCGGCCATGCCTGGCAGGGGGGACGAGGGGTTCGACGTATGGGCTGGGTGGCTCGAACTCTCCCAGGGGAGTCCGTCGCCCCCTACTGACAGGAGCTGGACCGGGTGGAGGCCGACCGATGTAAGGAAATTCGTGAGGAACCCAGAGCACCGCCATAGGGTGAAGGTCGGAGCGGAAACGTACACCCTGTTCTGGGGTGACCCCCACCGCCACGGAAGCCTCTTAGGGGAGACCGAAGGAGAGCCGGACGAGCTCCTCCACTTCGCCAAGGACCGTGCACTGCTGGACTTCGTGGCCGTAACCGACAACGACTCCTTCGGGATCGACCAGCTTGAGGCCCAGTACGTGCTCCTTCAGTCCTTTAACCGGGCGTTCTACGAGGAGGGAAGGTTCGTACCCCTCGACGGGTACGAGTGGAGCTGTCACCATTCCGGGGAGGCGCCGAACCACCGCACGGTCCTGTTCCTCGGGGAGGGGTTGCTCCTTAGGTGGACCGAAGTTGGGAATTTGGGGTCCCTCTTGAAGGACTTCGAAGACCTTCCGGTCCTCCTCCACGCCCACCATCCCACGTGGGAGCTCGCCAGGGATCCGAGGGAGGCAAATATAGAGGTGTGCTCAGGATGGACCGTCCCAATGCGCCATCCACAGAGGGTCCACATGGTCCTGGACTCAGGGATGGAGGTAGGGTTCGTGGGGGGAAGCGACAACCACCGCAGGAACCCGGGCGTGGGTGGGGCACTGACGGGAGTCTATGCGAGGGAGCTTTCTAAGGAAGGGATATGGGAGGCGCTCAGGGCACACAGGACCGTGGCCACTACAGGGGCGAGGGTCATCGTGGAGTTCTGGGTGGGGGATGCGTTCATAGGAGGAAGGACGGAGGGGAAGTCCGCAAGGGTGAGGTTCAAGGTGTTGGCCCTTGAACCCTTGGCCTGGGTCGGGATAGTTAGGAACGGGGAGGTGATATGGGAGGTCGGGGCCGAAGGTAGGGAGCTGGAAGGGGAGTTCGTGGACTCCCCACCACCCGGGCAGTCCTACTACTACCTCTCCGTTAAGCTAAGGGTCCCTGTCAGGGACTTTCCTTCGAACGTGGCCACGGCCTTAGGGGGCGAGGTATGGACCAGCCCGATATGGTTCGTAAGGTGAAGGGACCCTTCTCGGACAAGCTCGGCAGGAGGTGGACCTGCGCGTGTGGGAGGGAGCATCACATCCCCACAAGGTGGCTGGACGTGGGGTACGGCGCTCTCGAGCGCATCCCGGAACTGCTTTTAAGGGAGGGATGGAGGAGCGAGGTCCTCCTCGTGGCCGACGATGCCACCTACGAGGCCGCGGGAAGGAGGGTGGCCCTCGTCCTCAGGGAGGGGAGGTTCCGCGTGAAGCAGCTCGTCTTCCCCCTCCCCCTCATGGCCACCGAGGAGGTGGCGACGCACCTACTCGGCCGTGTGGGCGGGGAGGCCGGACTGGTGGCCGTGGGAAGCGGGACCGTGAATGACATAGTCAAATGGGCGGCCCACAGGGCCGGAAGGCCCTACATCGTGATCCCCACCGCCGCCAGCATGAACGGGTACACGTCCCCCGTGGCCGCCCTACTGACGAGGGGGGTCAAGCGCACCGTCCCTTCCTCCCCGCCCGTGGGCGTCTCCGGTGACCCCGAGGTGGTGACCTCGGCCCCCGGGGATATGGCTCCTGCAGGGTACGCGGACCTTCGCTCGAAGACCGTAGCCGACGTGGACTGGTGGCTTTCGGGATGGCTCTTCGGGGGGTATTACTGTCACCTCCCGAGGGAGGCCGTGGGGTTCTGGGAGGGAGAGCTTAGGGATAGGCTTCCGGGCATAAGGAAGGGAGATCCCGATGCCGTGGGGGTCCTCCTCATGGCCCTCCTGGACTCCGGCTTCGGGATGACGGTGGCGGGGACCTCCAGCCCCGCCTCCGGGGGGGAGCACCTCATCTCCCACTGGCTCGACATGACAGCCCCGCTCCACGGAAGGGGCACCGCCCTCCACGGGGCCCAGGTGGGGGTCGGGACCTTGATAGCCTCCGCCCTCTACGGGATGATCCTCGACTCCGATCCAGGAAAGTGGAGCTCGAACTCGGAACTTCCGTCGGAGGGGATGAAGGAGAGGTACGGACCGTACGCGGGCGAGGTAGAGGCCGAGCTGATGAAGAAAACATCCGAAAGGCCCGAGGACCTCCTGGGGAAGCTCGCGGAGGGCTGGGAGGAGGTGAGGGAGGAGATCGTCCGCAGGTGGGTCCCCCCGGACCTCCTGAGGGAGGAACTGAGGGAGGCCGGAGCCCCGACCGGGCCCGAGGAGCTCGGGATAACCTACGACCTCCTCAGGGACGCCCTCCTCTACGGGAGGGAGGTAAGGGGAAGGTGGACGGTCTTGGACACAGCGTACCTCGTGGGACTGCTGCCTTCCCGCGCGGACGAGGCACTGGAGAGGGCCTTCGGAAGGGAGGTGAGTCGCCATGGATAACTTTAAGTTCCTACTCCTCTGGATGTTTATC
>DTYS01000063.1 GCA_012961755.1 Candidatus Latescibacterota bacterium | reverse complement strand
GCAATATGCGCACATGTGGGTACAACCCACATACGGATTTAGGGTGTAACTTCCACCCCTTCCCGTGAGGGCGGATCTGCACCTTATCTCGGATATCCTCATGGCCTCTTTTGGAGTATGGTGTCCCTCTGATAGCGTGGATTGGGTTCGGGATAGTCGGTGTTGTAATGGAGCCCCCTGCTCTCCTTCCTTGCCAGGGCACATCTGATTATAAGTTCCGCGACCTGGGTGAGGTTCCTCAGCTCTATGAGATCTATGGTGACCTTGGTCCTCCTGTAGAACTCCTCCACCTCCTTAGCTATTAACCTTATCCTCCTGAGGGCCCTTTGGAGCCTGTAATTCGAGCGCACTATCCCAACATAGTCCCACATGAGCCTCCTTATCTCCTCCCTGTCGTGGGAAAGCAGCACCCACTCCTCCGCGTTGAACACGTTCTCCTCGCTCCAGTCCGGGACTTCCGGGAAATTGTCCGGATCCCTTGCCCTGGCCAAGGAATTCCTGAACGCCCTGTCCGAGAAGACGAGGGCCTCCAGGAGGGAGTTCGAGGCGAGCCTGTTAGCCCCGTGCACTCCTGTGAGGGCGACTTCCCCCGTAGCGTAGAGGTTCTTTATGGACGTCCTGCCCCAGAGGTCGGTTACCACCCCCCCGCACATGTAGTGGGCCGCCGGCACCACGGGGATGGGCTCTTCGGTCATGTCTATACCAACGTCCAGGCACCTAGAATATATGTTGGGGAAGTGGGCCCTGGTCTCGTCCGGATCCTTATGGGTCACATCCAAGTACACACAAGGCTCCCCGCTCCTTTTGATCTCCTGGTCTATGGCCCTTGCCACTACGTCCCTCGGGGCCAGGGAGCCCATAGGGTGGTACTTCTCCATGAATGTCTCGCCCTTCTTGTTCACGAGGATCCCCCCGTACCCCCTCACGGCCTCGGATATGAGGAAGGCGGGCTCGTCGGGGTCCGCGTCGGGTCTATAGAGGGCCGTGGGATGGAACTGCATGAATTCTAAGTTTCCCACCTTCCCCCCAGCCCTGTACACCATGGCTATTCCATCCCCCGTGGCTATCTTGGGGTTCGTGGTGTGGAGGTAGACCCTCCCAGTGCCCCCCGTGGCCAAAAGCACCACCTTGGCCAGGAGCTTCTTCACGAGTCCGGAGTTCGTGTCAAGGACGTATGCACCCCAGCATGTTATGCTGTCCTTGGGCACCCCCTTGACCCCGAACACATGGTGCTCGGTTATGAGATCTATGGCTATGTGGTTCTCGTAGACCTCTATGTTTCCATGTTCCTTAACTCTTTCCAGGAGGGCCCTCTCTATCTCCCTTCCCGTGAGGTCGGAGGCGTGGACTATCCTGTCCCTCGAATGCCCTCCCTCCCTCCCCAGGGCTAATTCCTCCCTGTCGCCCATCTTCCTCTTCGTGAACTCCACCCCCCATTCCATGAGTTCCCTCACCATCCTGGGGCCCTCCCTCACGACGAGCTCAACGGCTTCCCTGTGGCAGAGGCCCGCCCCGGCCTTGAGGGTATCCTCCACGTGAAGTTCGAAGGAGTCGTCAGGGGAGAGCACCGCGGCTATCCCCCCCTGGGCGTAGTTAGTGTTCGATTCCGCCCTCTCCTTCTTGGTCACGACCAGCACCCTTCCGTGCTCGGCGGCCTTAAGGGCGAAGGAGAGCCCAGCTATCCCGCTCCCCAGTACTAAGTAATCGGCTCTGACCTCCATCCCCTACCCCCCTTTGAGGGAGCGTACAACCTCCCGAAGTTCCTCCTCTCCTCTCAACAACTTCACCTCCACCTTCAGAATCCAGAAGGGGGAATTCCCGGGGAGGCGCACCTCGTCCTTCTCCGTGGTTACGACCGCCCCGGCTCCCACGGCATCGGCGAGCCTCATGGCCCTCTCCAGGTCCTTAAGGGTGTACCTGTGGTGGTCGGAGAACCTGAAGGGGACGACCTCTGCCCCGAGGTCCTCCAACGTGCGTTCGAAGGCCCTTGGGTTCCCTATCCCCGAGAGGGCTACGACCTTCTTACCCTTCAGCTCGTCCGTGGGGACCTCCCCGTCCGGCGTCCTCAGCCCGCAGGGAACATATGCGCACTCCAGGAGCAGAGCGCCGGGTGCCAGGTCCGAGACCTTCCCCATGAGGTTACGTAAGGCCTCCCATGGGACCTGGTCCGCCCTCGATATACATACCACATCGGCCCTCCCGAGGGCGGAAGGGGGTTCTCTGAGCAGCCCCCAGGGCAGGAGGTATCCCCCGCCGAAGGGGTCCAATGCATCTATCATAACTACCTCCAGGTCCCTTTCCAAGATCCTGTACTGGAAGCCGTCGTCCAGGATGAAGTGGGAGATATCGGCCTTCCCCAGGAGGAGCTCCCCAGCCTTTTTCCTGTCCTTTCCGACCGCTACTGGAACCCCTGGAAGTCTCTTGGCTAAGAGGTACGGTTCGTCCCCGGCCTGATCGGGTCCGAGGAGGATCCCTCCTCCGTCCGAGACCAGGGCCACCCCCCTTCCCTTCCTCCTATACCCCCTGCTTAGCACGGCAGGGTGGAACCCTTCTTCCTTGAGGACCTCGGCCAGGTACATGACGAAGGAAGTCTTTCCCGTCCCGCCCACCGTAAGGTTCCCTACGGATATCACGGGCCTCGGAAGGCTTCCCATCCTGACCCATCGCCTCCTGTAGGCCTCGTCCCTTAAGAGCAGGGCCGAACGATATAGCAAAGCCAGCGGGGAAAGGAGGTCCCGTGCGCTCATCCCTTCAGGGCCCCGGCAGCTATCCCGCTTACGAAGTACCTCTGGAGGAATATGTAGAGCACGACTATCGGCATCAGGCTTATCGCAGCACCCGCGCAGAGGAGGGGCCAGTTCACGCTGAAGGCGAAGCCGCTCTGGAACGCCACTAGGCCCACGGGCAGGGTCCTGAGCTCCGGCTTGCTCATGGTGAAGGCTAAGGGCAACAGGTACGCGTTCCAGGTCCCCATGAAGGTCAGTATGGCTACGGTGGCGAGGACCGGCTTCGCCAGGGGAAGTATAACGTGCCAATATGTCTGGAAGAGGTTACATCCGTCTATCTTGGCCGCATCGTCCAGGTCCTTCGGTATGGTCCTGAAGTACGCCTGTATTAGGTATATGCTCACGACCTGCGAACCCGCGGTTGAGACAACTATCAGCCCTGCCAATGAGTTCAGGAGGCCCAAGTTCTTGGCTATGTGGAATACCGGGACCAAAGTGGCCTCGGCGGGTATGAACAGAGTTGCGACCAGGGAGAAGAGGATAAGCCGCCTTCCGGGGAAGTCCTCCCTCGCTACGGCGTACGCCGTCATGGACGCCGTCCAGAGCACGAGGAGGAGGGTGGTCACCGTGACTACGATGCTGTTTTTAAAGTAGGTACCGAAGTTTCCTTTGGTCCATGCCTCGACGTAATTCTCCCACCTGAACGCCTCAGGTATCAGGGCCATAGTGTTCTTCGCCACCTCGGACATGGTCTTAAGGGACGTTGAGAGCATCCAGATCAGGGGATAGAGACATATCATGGACCAAAGTACGAGCAGGCCGTAGAGCACCACCTTGCCGAAGGTCCTGAATGCCTTACCCTTCACCTCTACTCCCCTATCCTTCCCAGCTTCAGCTGGAAGAAAGTGAGCACCGCTATTATCAGGAACAGGCCTATCCCTATAGTGGCGGCGTACCCCTGCTGGGCCACGACGCCCGTTCCGAGCCCGCTTCCTGCGAAGCCGTACTTGAACATGTAGTCGGTCACGACCTCGCTGGCGTAGTAGGGCCCTCCTCCGGTCATAACGTTGACCAGGTCGAACACCTTGAAGCTTCCGATGATGGAGAGCATCACGATTATCAGGGCTATCGGACGGAGCATGGGCAGGGTTAGGTAGATGAACTGCCTCCAGGGGCCTGCCCCGTCCACCCTGGCCGCGTCGTAGAGGTACTCGGGGATGGACTGGAGTCCGGCTAAGAAGAAGACCATGTTTATCCCTACGTCGTGCCATATCGCCACCCCTATTATGGCGTACAGGGCGGTCTTGGGGTCCCCGAGCCAGTCCCTGAAGCTCCTCATGAGCCCGAGCTTGGTAAGGATCTGGTTAAAGGTGCCGTCGAACGGAGAGAGTATTCCGGAGAAAACTATCCCTACGACGGCCGTGCTCGTCACTACGGGAAGGAAGAACACAGAGCGGAAGAACTTCCTCCCCTTAAGCTTGCTGTTGAGGACGACCGCCATGCCTAAAGCTAAGCTCAGCTCTACGAAGAGCTTGGAGAGAACATATATCACCGTGTTCTTCAAGGCCTTCCACCATATGGGATCGTGCAGGAGCCTGATGTAGTTCTCCAGGCCCACGAACTTCATCTGGGTGACCCCATCCCACTGGTAGAAGCTCAGCCTTATCACGTAGAAGACGGGGTATATCATGAAGACGGAGAAGAGCATCAAGGTCGGGGTGCAGAGGATGTACGCGCCCCAGCTTCTCTTCAGCCTTACGATGAATGATTCCCCCTTCAATCCGGCCTCCCTACTTCTTCATGGGGTCGAAGTTCGGGACCAGGAAGTCCTCGAGCATTATCCTCCCCTCGTCTATCGCCTCCTTAAGGGCCTGGTTCAGCCTCCTGTCCAGGTCCTCGAGGGCTTCGTCCATGTCCAACTGTCCGTTAACTATGCCCGCTGCGACCTCTATGAAGGGTGGACCCTTGAGCCTCAAGAGCTCCTCGGGGGTGGGAGGGTAGACCTTGTGGTACTTGAGGTCGGAACATTCCTTCATCCCCTTGGCGAGGCCCAGGTTCTCGGGGGTGTTCACGGCGGGGACCGTGGAGAGGTTCTTGCCGGCCCTTACCATGGCGGTGAGGTACTCGTCCGAGAGCATGAACCTTATGACCTCCCATGCCTCATCGGGATGCTTCGTCTTTGAAGATATGCTCCACTGGTATGCGAAGAAGGCCGGAGCTAAGCCCTTCCTCCCCTCGTCCGGGACAGGAAGGTCGGCCACTCCGAAGTCCACATCCGACTTGAACTGCCCCACGAACACCCCGGGGTTCCACGAACCTCCTATTATCATGGCAGCCCTGTCCCCGCAGAAGGCGAGCCTGGCCCTGTCGTCGTCCATTGAGTTCATTCCCGGCATCACGCTTCCATCGTCGATCATTTCCATGAGCAGGCTGAAGGCCCTCTTGAAGGGCTCGGAGTTGTATTGAAACCTCCCGGTGCGGTAGCTGAAGGGGTATCCACCCGCAGTGGCGGCCATCCAAGTTATGTTCATGGTGTACACCCAAGGATACTTGGCCCCTATTACGAACCCGTAGAACCTTCCCTTCCCTGCTTCGGTTATCCTCCTGGCGTACTCCCTCAGCTCCCCCCACGTCCTCGGGGGCCTGTCGGGGTCCAAGCCTGCCTTCTTAAACAGCGTTCTGTTGTAGAAGAGCTTGGCCGTGAGTAGGGCCGTCGGCACAGCGTAGACGTGCCCCCCCACCATGGAGATGTAGGGCTGGAACGTGCCCGGCATGAACCTCTTCTTAAATTCCGGCGTGAGCCAGCGGTCCAAGGGCATGAGCCATCCCGCCTCTACCTGCTGAACTATGAGGGAGTTGCTGGGGGTCTGGAAGACGTCAGGAGGATTTCCGGCGTCCCATGCCAATTTTAACATGTCCTGGTACCTGTCGGTGTGGATGACCATCCGGAGGTGTATCTCCGGATGTCTCTCGGCGAACTTCCTGAACATCTCGTTTCTCACGTCCATGTCGTGCCTGTTCCAGGTCCAGAAGACTATCTCGGTCTTGGCCGTGGCCACCGAGGACCAGAAGAGCGGGAACGAAAGCCCGAGCCTCAAGATCAACCCCTTCATTCGTCTCCTCCTACGGTATGTTCAGGGGAAGTTCCAACCTTCGGGGGAACTCCGTTCCCATCCTCCTGTACTCCTCCACCAGAGCATTCGCCCTTCTACCTCCTGCTAAGCTCAGGAGCAGCTCGGCGTGAAGCCTCTCGATGGGGAACTCCCTTGTGGACTCTAAGGCCTCCCTAAGGAGCCTGACCCCGGATTCCCGTTCTCCCCTCAGGATAGCCACCTCCCCGAGCCCGAGCTTTGCGTAGACCATCCCACGGAGGTCATCGACCTCACGGAAGAGCACCTCAGCCTCGGAGAAGTCCTCCTCGGCCCTTTCGAGCTCTCCCACCATCTTGTGAGCGGTCCCCCTTCCCCAAACAGTGTACGCGTAGCTCGGCTTATCCCCTATCTCCTTGTAGCGTTCGGTCGCCTTCTCGTAGTACCTGAAGGCGAGTTCGTAATTTTCTAAGGTTCTGTTTGCGTTCGCTATGCCGCAGAAGGAATAGGCAACGCCGAATGTGTCGCCCTCCTCCGAGAGGACTTCGTTCGCCCTCAAGTACTTCTCTAAGGATTCCTCGTACCTCCCCCTCACCCTGAGTAGGCCGCCCAGCGCGCAGAGGGAGTAGCCTTGTGCGGGGAGGTCGTCGACCTCCTCGGCGAGCGAAAGTGCCTCCTCCAGGAACTTCTGTGCCCTCTCGAGCTCCCCCAGGGCCCTGAGGCTTCCGCCCGCGGCCCAGAGGGCATACGATTCCCCGGCAGGGTCCCCGTAGGTCATGTACATGCTCCTCGCCTCGTCGAAGTACGCGAGGGCCTCCCTGTGCCTCCCGATCCCCCTCAGGGCTAAGCCCTTCCCAACTAGGGCATCGGCCCTGTCCCAGTCGCTTTCGAGCTTCAGGGAGATCTCCTCAGCACGCTCGTAGTGGGAAAGCGCCTCCCTGAACCTCCCCAACATCCTGAGGCAATCCCCAGCCCTCAGATGGCAGAGGAGGCGGTCGGGAAGGTCGTCATCAGGGCAGAGGGATAGGACCCTTTCGTAAAGCGAGAGGGCCTCGGAGAACCTGCACCTCTCCCTCAGCTCCTCTGCTTCTTGGAGTATCCTCTTCAACTCCAAAGCTTCTCCTCCACGACGGGGCTCCACCAGTCCGTACGCCTTAAAAGCTTCCTTCCATCGGAGAAACCGTCCGCCCTCCTTCCGAGAAGTTCCACGAGCCTCCCCCTCCAGAGTTCTACCCTTTCACGGTACTTCGGGTCCTTCGCCAAGTTCCTCAGCTCCCTCCTGTCCTCTTCAAGGAAGAAGAACCTCTCTTCCCCCGAGGCCGGAAGGTATACGTACTTCTCCCTTCCGTCCGTGAGGTAGTGCATTGCCTCCTTAGCGGAGTAACATGGGGAGTGCTCGCCGTGGATGAACTCCCTCCAGGGTTTTCCCCTTATAGCTTCGAGCACGCTCCTGCCGGTGACCCCTTCGGGAATCCGGATTCCTGCAGCTTCCAATATCGTGGGCATGACGTCCTGTAGGCCCACGACGTGCTCGAACTTCCCCTTGGGCAGGTCCCACCCCTTGGGATAGCGAATGAGGAAGGGGATCCTGGCTGAACCCTCGTACGCGTACGTCTTCCTGTGGAGGTTGTGGTCCCCCATCATGTCCCCGTGGTCTGAGACGAACACCACGAGGGTGTCGTCCAACACCTTCAGCTCCCTCTCTAATGCCAAGAGGAACCTCCCTATCTGAAGGTCTATGAAAGTTATCATGCCCATGTAGGCCGCTCTCATCCTGTGGGTCTGCTCGGAAGTGAGCCTTCCGTACCAGGCGGTTATCGGGAGGCCAGGGTTAGGTACATCATAATCTCCTGCCCATTCCCCCACCGGGACCTCCGGAAGTTCCCTTCCTTGGTACATCTCCCAGAAGTACCTCGGTGGGTCGTAGGGGGAATGGGGGCGGAGGAAGGAGAGCCAGAGGAAGAAGGGCTTGGTGGGGTCCCGCTTCCTCAGCTGGTTCAGCCCTGTCTCTACGGTCCAGACCACGGGATGGAACCTCTCCTCGAGGTGCCAGGGCCTCGCTGTCCATCCGTTGGGGTCGCATCCGTGGCCGTGCTCGTGGGCCCAGGGACCAAGCTCCTCCCTTAGCCACTCCATGTAGTCGTCCTCCCCCTCCCTAATGTCGTGAGGTATGACCATATGGAACCCGTAGAGCTTCCTCCTGGGGTGGAGATTCCTCCAACCCACGTTTATGCAGTGGTAACCGTTCTGGGCGAGTATGTAGGCCAGGGAAGTCCTCTCCTCCCATTCCACGCTCCTGTACCCTATCAACCCGCACTCGTAGCTTCCCCTTCCCCTCAGCATGCAGAGCCTAGCTCCGGTGGTGGAGGGGACCTCGGAGTACGCGTTGGGGAAGTATGCCCCCTGCCCCACGAACGAGTCCAAGTTGGGGGTCTCCACTACGGGATGTCCCGCGATGCTCAGGTGGTCCCCCCTGTGCTGGTCGGTGGTTACGAGCAATATGTTGGTCCTCACCTTCCCTCCCCAACCTTATCGCCCGGCACGTACACCTCAGGGTCTATGAACTTAATAAGCCACGGACAGGCTATCCTGTCGGTCTTCGGCCTCTCACGGGTCATCCATTTCATCACTATCTCCTTTCACCCCTAACGGGCTTCGGCACCATAATAGGGAACAGCAGGGCTACCGACAACAGTACACCGCCGACTACGGGATATCCGCCCCGGTAGCCCATGGCCCCGATAAGGTACCCTGTGGCGATGGGCCCTGAGGCGTGCCCTACGTCCATTATAGTGCTCATGACCCCCAGGGCGGAGCCGTAAGCACCTTCCGCCATGTCCGAGACAAGGGCGGCGGTGGAAGCAGTCACGGCTGCCATGCTCGACCCCAGAAGCAGGCTGAGCACGAGCAGGGCCCAGAAAGATCTGAGGAAAGGTATCGCCCCCAAACTCAACGCCCCTACTATCAACCCTGCTACTATCTGCCCCCGCCTTCCGTACCTGTCGGAGAGTCGCCCCATGAGGGGCTTGGAAAAAGTGAGAGTCAGCACCTTAGCCCCCAAGAGGATGCCGATTAAAGAGGTGCTTATGCCGACGGACATGGCGTAGAGGGGCAGGAACACCTCGTAGGCTCCGTACCCGAAAAGTTGGGCAGCTTCCGCTACACCTGTGAAGAGTATCCCTCTGTGCCGTATCACGGTAGAAAGCCCTGACAGCACCCGATCTAGGCCTCCCTCAGCATCGAAAGGGACCCCCTCCCGGACGGGAAGCTTGAGGGCGAGGACGAAGGCTAACACTCCTGCCGTCCCGCAGACGAGGTACACGATACGATAACGCCACATCCCTGAACCCGAGGCCAGGCTGAGGAGGACTCCTCCGACGAAGGGTGCTGCCGAACGCCCCACCAAGGTTGCCGACGAGTACCAGCCCATCTTCTCACCTCGCTGGGCCACGTATAGGTCCGCGACCGACGCCATGGCTACCGGCCCAAAGATGGCGGTAGCAAGGCCGTGGTAGGCCCGCACCAGTATCAGGTGCCACGTCCCTACAATGGGAAGGTAGAAGAAGGGGGCTGATGCGAAGATAAAGACGGCGAATAGGATGACCCTCCTCCTTCCCAGAACGTCCGAAAGGACCCCCGCAGGGGCGCTCGCTACTATACCCACCACAGTGGAGGCCGCGGCGATGAGCCCCACCGTCGAGGAGGTAGCCCCGAGCGCCTTGGCGAACAACGGTAAGACGGGGCTTTTGGACATGGTCGATGAAAATATTGCCAACAGCCCTATCCCGCACAATAGTTGAAACGGGGAGGCCTTCATCGTACGCGGCCTTAATCGAAAGGGGCGCCCGAGGACGCCCCTACCTGGTCAGCAGGGAGATCAATCTCTCCAGATCCCTGTCCGAGTAAAATTCTATCTCTATCTTCCCCTTCCTATCTCCCTTCACTATCCTCACTGCCGTGCCGAGGGCCCGCTGGAGGTTCTCCTCAAGGTCCCTTATTATGGGGTCCCTGTCCTTGGGCTTTGCTTCCTTCCTGGGCTCCCTCCTCGCCCTCACTATCTGCTCAACCTTCCGGACCGACCATCCGTTCTTTATTATCTCTCTGCAGAGCTTCACCTGCTCCTCGGGCTCGTCAAGGGAGAGGAGGGCCCTAGCGTGGCCCATGGAAAGTTCCCCGTCGAGGATACGCTCCTGAACCTCGTCCGGAAGCTTGAGGAGCCTCAGTAGGTTGGCGACCGTGGAGCGGTCCTTCCCTACCCTCCTGGCCACCTCCTCCTGGGTGAGGTTACACTCCTCCATCAGGACCCTGTATGCGTTGGCCTCATCTATTGGGTTCAGGTCCTCCCTCTGGATGTTCTCGACGAGGGCGAGCTCTATCATCTCTTCGGCCGAGGAGACCTCCCTGACTATCGCAGGGATGGTCTCCATTCCTGCCTCCTTCACGGCCCTCCAACGCCTCTCCCCTATGACTATCTGATACCTCCCGCCCTCGAGCCTCCGCACCACGATAGGCTGTATAACCCCCTTTTCCTGTATGGAGCGCTTGAGCTCCTCTATCCCGGCCTCGTCGAGGTTCATCCTGGGCTGGAATGGGTTGGGCTCTATGTCGGCCACGGGTATCTGTTGGACCCTGGAACCCTCAGAAAGCTCCGGGAGGAGGGCCCCGAGCCCTCTACCTAACGCCCTTCTGGCCATCCTCTATTACCTCCCTTGCCAACTTCATGTAGTG